>NZ_JBFEFI010000010.1 GCF_040717535.1 Thalassoglobus sp. JC818 | reverse complement strand
CCTCTAGTCTCTCCGTTGTCTACAAGCCAAAAGCCGGGCGCCAAAAGAAGATGGCCAGTGTAGATGTCCGGTTTTTGCGATTCGTAAATCTGGGACGCGAACCAGTTCGGGGCACGGACATAGCACCGACACAACCTTTCCGCGTTGTGGTTGCGGGCGTCCAAGCTTTGGACATCGCGATTGCCGGTGTGTCTCGTGAGGTAACAAACATCCGCATCGCAAATGATGAATACGGTAATGACCAATCTTCCGCCCAGATTGAGTTTGACTTCCTCGATTACAATGATGGCGGTGTCGTCAAGATTGTGACTGTGGGTTCGGGAGGTAGCGTAAATCTCGAAGGCGTAGTGATCGGCATGCCAGAGGGAATAAAGCCGATTGACCGACTGCAAATCCGAGGACTTCGAGTCGCGATTGGCTGCGCTGCTGTCATCTTAGAACTTGCGGCTATTGCATCCGTTCCGCTGATCTTTTTTTGGGTCACAGGCAGTTGGGCGAACGTGTGGCTTATGATCCTACCGTTTTTCGCCATGTATTTACCGATCGTTGTTTTGGTAATGATCTGGTTAATCGTAACACCGGATTTTCCTGCATCTCTGGCTCTACCTTCGTGGGCACGGCAGTTGGGGTCTACGAGGTTTCGTGCCTCGCAAATGTTAGACAGTTCCCAAATCTTTCTCCTGTATGAGTCTCGTCATCGCGATGAAAAACCTGACGGGACAGAATCGGATTGACGTAGGGTGGGCAACGAGGGACGCCGTAGTCCTATCACTGAACGGCCTACATGATTGAGAAGTAGTTTTCGACGGCCTGGTCGATGGAGTCTTTGGTGATTTCGCGGGGGAGGTTGTGGAGTGAGCAGCGGTTGAGGATTTGGCGGAGGAGATCGCGGGGGTGGCAGAAGCGGAAGGGGCGATTCGCCTGGACGTAGTGCTCGATGATCATGTAATCGATCACTTCGTTGGTGTACGAGAATTTCTGCTGAGTGGCCTGTTTGCAGAAGAGTGCGCGGAACTCGTCTTCGGTGGCGTCTTTGACTTCGATCTTGTAGGGAATTCGGCGGAGGAATGCGTCGTCGACCAGGTCTCGTGGTTCGAGGTTACTCGAGAAGATGATCAGCTGATCGAAGGGAACTTGAATGGTTCGACCACTTTCGAGGTGCAGGTAATCGTGTCGCTGTTCGAGTGGGACAATCCAGCGGTTGAGCAGTTCGTCGGTGCTCATTCGCTGTCGACCGAAGTCGTCGATAAGAAGCGTTCCGCAATTGGCTTTCATTTGCAGCGGAGCTTCTCCGACGCCCGTTTTGCGGATGTAGGTGATTTCGAGGTTGTCCATCTGGAGTTCACCCCCAGCGACAATGGTCGGCCGTTCGATACGAACCCAGCGTCCGTCGACTTTTAGTTCGGCGTCATCGGAGATGGGAACTTCTCGATGTCGGTTCGGATCGTAGAGGCGGAGAATTTCGCCGCTGGCGATGATCGCTCGTGGAATCCAGATGGTGTCACCGAAGGACTTCGTGACACGTTCGGCCATGCTCGTTTTTCCGTTTCCGGGAGGGCCGTAGAGGAACATTCCGCGTCCCGAGTGAATCGCTTGCCCGATGTTCGAGATCATGCGATCACTGATGTCGAGATCAGAGAAGGCTCGGCGAATTGCATTCAGCGAGGGTTTTCGACCTTCAAGTGACTGGGCATGTACGCTGGCGATGTACTGTTCGAGCGGAACGGGGGCTGTTCCGAAGTAGGTGGTCTGGTCGGAGAGGATGCGTGCCCGCTCGCGGCCGAGGTCGGTGAGTTCGTAGAGGTAGTCGCCACCGGCGATCGCGTTTTTGTAAGCGGCGAGTCGTTCGATTTTGAGCTGCCGGAGGATGGCTTCGACGAGTCCGAAATTGAGTCCGATCTGCAGAGCGATTTTGTACCCGGTCTCAACACCTCGGCTGGCGAGGTATTTGATGATCAGGTTCATCACGTCGCTGAGATTCAAACCGGCTTGTTCGAGTGAATCGGGAGCTTTGGGGCTGAACTCGCTTGCGCCTCGCAAGCTGGGATATTTGTTTGGCGGGGAATCTGACTGCGGTTTTTCATTCGCCTTCGCGAGTCTTCGGGCTGCTTCGATTTTGGCAAGATGTGCGCGGGCCTGATCGTAGTTGTCGCGCGTGATGTCACCGATGACCGGCTTCCCTGGCTCGGCTTCTCCGCTCTCGGATTCAGGACTCGCGGCGTGTTGGTCGGGAGAGGCTGTCTTCGTCTGCTCTGAGACAGCGCTCTGAGTTGATTGAGAATCTCCTGATGACGTTTCTTCGGAGTCGCCGCTCGGCGAGTCTGCGAAGCTGCCGCTTTCGTCGAGGCCCAAACTCAAGAGGATATTGTCGATCCCGGCAAAGGTGTCACGTTGCATTCTGATCCGCTTTCCGTTTCAGCGAGACAATGAGGGGAGAATCAAAACTTTCAATAATGCAATCTCTGGCCAAGATTGCGGGAATATTCAAAGTCAGGCATCTACACTTTGGGATCATTTGCTTCGACACGCAGACGTTCCTTGTTCGGAGACTTCGATTCCGCTGCGGAACTCGTAAAAGAGACCCTTTGTGCCGATTTTGCGAATTGTTCCGATCCGTTTTCGGAAAACTGTCGTTGCGAATATCGGAATGAGGAGAGTTTCGCTCGAAACTTGCATTCAGATATTCTGACGAGCGATTTTACTCTGATTCCCTGAATCGGATATTCTGAACTGACGGAATATTCCAGTCTGTTCAATGGTCAGGTGTCGAGACAGAGTCGTTCCGCCGGTTCGTTTCGGACGTGATGCCAGGCATTTCGCGGATTCTTAGGTCAGATTGTGCCAACGAAATTTTTGAGCACGAGCAGTCTGTCGAGGCTGCGTTTGAGCGTCTGAGTGGTGAAGTAGAGGCCAAAATGAGCGAGTCGAAAGAGAGTTCACGCATCGCCGTGCTTCTGGAAGATGCGAAGAATGGAGACGAACGTGCCCGCGACGAACTTTTTGAGTGCTGTCGGAACTACATTAATGTTATTGCTCGGACCAATGTTGAAACGTGGATGAAGGCCAAGGTCGATTCTTCCGATCTCGTCCAGCAGACACTTCTCGAAGCTCATCGAGGATTTCAAAATTTCGAGGGGAAATCAGAAGGGGAGTGGCTGGCGTGGCTGAAGCAAATTCTCGCTCACAATACGCATGACTTCATCCGACGATTTCGGGCTGGCAAACGTGATGTGCAGAAGGAGGTGCGAATGCAGCCACAATCTCCTGATGCTTCCGCTCCTTTTCGAGAGTTGGCAGCTCGTCTCGATTCGCCGAGTCAAATTCTGATGGAGCATGAGCAGGAGTTTGAGTTGGCCAACGCCATTTCGAGGCTGCCGGAAAATTATCGGGAAGTGATTCAACTGCGAAATTTGCAGCGACTTTCGTTTGAAGAGGTATCTGAGAGAATGGGACGCAGTCGCGGAGCCGTGCAAATGCTGTGGATGCGGGCTCTGAGTAAGCTTCAAGAGATACTCGCAGAAAACCAGAGTGAAGCATGACAGATCGTGGAGCTGAGTCGTCGGATTCTGATTCGAACTTCGATCCAGAGCTTCTGGAGTTCCTGGAGAAACACTGCGACGCGATTCAGGAAGGTCAGGATTTCGACGTTCCCGAGAGCCTTCTTAGGAAGCACCCGAATCTTCTACAGCTTGTCGATTGCATAAATCTGCTCGATTCAATGGCGACGGATGGTGGGCAGGACAGCGTCGCACAAACACTGGTGTCGTCTGATTCCGGTTGGTCGAGTTCGTCGCTCCAGTCGCTTCCTCGCGAGTTTGGTTCGTATGTTCTGGAAGCTGAACTGGGACGCGGTGGAATGGGGGTCGTCTATCGGGCCCGGCATCAGACTCTGGATTCTCACTTCGCCCTGAAAATGGTGCGGTCGTGCGAGTTCGCTTCTGATGAAGAAGTTCGACGCTTCTTCCGAGAAGCACGCGCAGCTTCGCGGCTTCGACATTCGAATATCGTGAGCGTACACGATGCGGGCGAACACGAGGGAATTCCGTTTCTGGTGATGGCTTACATTTCCGAGTGTACGCTGGCAGATCGAATCAAAGAGGGCGAAATCAGTCTGGACGAGTCAACGGCGATGCTCATTCAGATAGCGCGTGCGGTCGGATATCTCCACCGGCAGGACGTCATCCATCGCGATCTTAAGCCATCCAATATTCTCATCGACGATGACGGAAATGCTTTTGTTACCGATTTCGGATTGGCAAAAGTCTTCGAACTCGATGATGAGCAAACGATGTCGGGAGCGATTCTGGGAACACCGGCATATATGTCACCGGAACAAGCGTGGGGGAAGGTGAATTCGGTCACCTTTCGCTCGGATATCTACAGCCTCGGAGCGATTCTCTATGAGCTTTCAACTGGGCAGCCTCCGTTTTCGGAGAGTGTTCCGCTCGATCAGATTCTTCGTCTACGTGATAGCGAGCCGAAGCATCCTCAGAAAATCAATCCGGCGATTCCTCGTCCGCTCGCTCAAATTTGCATGCGATGTCTCGAGAAGAAGCCAGAAAATCGCTACGGGTCGGCGGATGAACTGGCAGACGATCTGGAACGATTCCTTAATCAAGAACCGATCGTTTTGAAATCGATGGGGCTTTGGAATTCTGTGCGTCGTTGGGCTCGGCGAGAACCTGCGCTTGTGGTGCATCTGACGGCTTTCATTGTAATCTTCGCCGTGGTGCAACTTGCGGAGTTGGCAGATCCCGGACTCCGACCGTCGTACCTGCCGGAGATGATCATTCTCGGAACGTGGGGAATTGCTTCGATCGTGTTTCAACGGTTGCTGACGAAGGACGTTCGCTTTGTTCGTCGTTGTTGGGTGGCTTCAGATGCAATCCTGTTCACAGCTGCGGTCTACTACGCCGCACGACCAGTTGAGTCTCTCGTAGCAGGTTATGCGTTGCTAATCGTTGCGAGTGCCATGTGGTATAAACCGCGGCTCGTGGCTGTGACGACGGTGACTTCGGTGATCTCCTATTTCTTTCTGCATTCGATGCGAGGAGACCCTGAAACGCCGGGGCATTATCCCTATCTCGTTGCGGGAATTCTGATCGTCACAGGCGGAATCGTCATTTCGCTCGTGCGAAGAATCCTGCAGCTCCTGTCGTTTCGATCGAGACTTTAGACCGGCACATCGATCGTATGGTTTATATAGCTGTTAGAGCATTTTCTGATTTTGTGTGCACGATCTCGCACGAGCAAGCACAGTCTTTTAACTTATTAAACAGTGCAAGCGAGTGCACAGGAAAGAGCAACTTGCTCTAGTCGACGTAGCTCAAACGGCTGGCGAGGAACTGTTCGGCGATACAAAGCAGAGGGATCAGCAGAAGGAGCAACCAGCGAATTTCCGACCCGGGGGATTCGTTGCGAATCCAGTCATATGTTCCGACCGAATGAATCTGGATTGTGGACTCCAGCCCGAGTTCATTCTTCAATGCGTCTGTCTCTGCAATCGCCAATGCTCCTTCGGAAGGAGGGACGTTGACCGCGTACAGGCGTTCTTCCCGTCCTGGTTGCTGAGTGGCGAGTCCGAAGCTGTAAATTCCTGGTTGGTCGGTGTTCCGATAGATCACATTGAAAAGTGTTCCATCTGGGTCTGAAGAGTTGGAATCACCTTCCTCTTGTGCTGGCGGTGTTGCTTGAATGCGGTCAATCTGGTCGGAAGGTGATAGGACTTCGACATCGGGTTGATAGAACGCCTGATTGAGTTTGAATTCGATCGGTTGTCCGCTCTCGAGTGCTGGGAGAGAGCGGTCCTGGCGAATCACATGTTTGGCCAGTTCGAGTTGGAAGACCGCAAAGCTGAAGCTGGCTGGTCCGTTGGCCCAGTTGGTCCATACGGTGCCTTGTGGATTCACAAGCGGCCCGGCCGATGTCAAACAGGTCACAACGCGGCCTCTTCCGAATCGATGTTCGAGAAAAACGGGTGCATCGTTTTTGAGTCGTGCTAACACGGAAACATCCGGAGCGATGTTTGGAAGGTCCGTACTCGCAGAGGCCATTGGAAAGTAGAGATTCACGAAGACGAGATCGAGAATCGGAACTTCTGCATCGGTGAGCAGTTGAAAGAGCGGAGACTCCGCGGGAACGAGATCAGGTTGGGCGGTGCTGCCGTTTTCGTCTCGATTCAATTCACGCGGAGCCACTTCAATTCGTACTGGGAACAAGCTGGCTTCGGGCTGAAAGAGTTTCTCGTTGTAGAAGGCAGGCCGAATGGAATCGCCCAGATACCAGACGAGTCCGCCTCCATTGGAGACATAGTCGGTCAAGGCAATCAGCGCATCGGGAGCGATTTCCGGAACGTTGATGAGGTAAATGAGGTCGAAGTTTTCAAGCGGCGTTCTTCGTAAATCATCCGGGGTTTGAACGTCGACAGAAAATCCGGTGACTGAAGTATCAGCTGCCAGAGCATCAGCGACGTATAAAGCCTGCTCGGTTCCGGGCGAACCGTCCACAATCAGTACGGGAATCTCTTGCGGAACATCGACTGTCAGGAACCGGAAATTGTCCGGTTCGAGCGCATCGTCACGGATTCGCAGATCGACCTGATGGTGTTCGGCGGTCTCGAAGACAACGTCGAATCGTCTCGAGGTTTGTTCTCCGGGAGCAATGTCCTGGAAGTCGATTGTACGAGGTGTGCGTGTGCCGTCGAGGAAGACATCGGCACGAACGTCGCTGGCTGTTCTCACTCCTTGATTTTGAATTGTCGCTTCGAGTGTGACCGGAACGCCAGCGGCAGCGACTTCAACTTTTCCTCCGAGTTGAGTCACGCTCAGGTTTTCGGTCGAGTCTTCGACGCATTTCACGAGATTGACGTTCGTGTCGGCAGACTCAAGAGCTTTCAAGGACGCGATGGCCGATTTGCTTTCGATCCAGTTCAATTCACGGAAGTCTGAAATGACATGCACGTGGCGCACAGCTGAACGGTCCGCGGTCAGACGTTCGAGAACGACATCCAAAGCTCGGTCGGGTTGCGCTGCCTGGTGTGTGCATTTAATCGCGTCAAGACGATCGGTCAGTTCAACGAGGAGATCACTGTTCAGTTGGACTTCGCTCAGTCCGGAAAGTGTCGTCGATGGTGCTGACATGCGGACGAGTGTGAAAATCTGTGATTGAGGAGAGTCTGCCCCCTCCGCGACCAGTCGACGGACAACTTCTTTCGCAGTGTCGAAGACGGTCCCATCAGCTGTTCTTTGTTGCATCGACAATGAGTCATCGATCACAACCACATGGTGTGACTTAGCTCCCTGGAAGAGCGAGAGCTGTGATGGGTCCAGAATCATTCGCGCGAGAAGTGCAACGATTGCGAGAATGAGAAGGATGCGCAGCAGGAGAAGGAGAAGCTGCTCGATGAGAATTCGGCGTTGATTCCGTTTCTGACTCGCAAGCAGAAAGTCCATCGCAGCAAATCGAACGCGCTTATACCGCAGTCGATTGATGAGATGAATGATGATCGGTGCTGCAACCAGCGCCATTCCCGCCCAGAAGAAGGAGGGATTCAAAAAGTGCTGTAGAATCCACGAAGACATCAGGTGCAAACAATCCTTCCATGACCGATGGGACTGGGTTCGTGGAATTGTAGTTGATCAAGTCAGATGCGTCTTGCGATTCCTTGAAGAGAATTCGACTTTTCTTTTCGGTTCGAATTGTCGCTCTTGCTGGCAATGCGGAGGAAGAATGATCATCCTTGGATGAGACTTTTGGATAGACAACGAGGAAAAAGACACGATGAGTAGTTGCGATTTTCGATTCCTGGCGATTTGCCTGTCGGCGTTTGTCTGTAGTGCTGCCGCTTTAAACGCACAGGATGCTATTTATGATGAATCCTTGATCCCTGAGTTCACGTTGCCCGATCCCTTCACCACCACTTCCGGAGAAGTCGTGGAAGACGCGGATGCGTGGATCAACCAGCGACGCGGGGAAATCCTCGACCTGTTCGCTGCGGAGGTTTACGGATCGGCTCCTCCCGCTCCGGAAGCAGTACGTAGCGAACTCATCAGCTATCACGCGAATGCGCTCGGTGGAAAAGCGATTCGAGAAGAAGTCGATCTCTTGCTGGGAGATGAAGATGCTCCTCTTGTCGCACGCATGTTGATCTATCGTCCGCAGACGGAAGAAAAAGTTCCAGCCTTTCTTGCGCTCAACTTCGGTGGAAATCATTCCATTCATCCTGATCCTGAAATTACCTTGAACAAGAACTGGATGCGGAACAAGCCGGATTCCGGTTACGAAAATCATCAAGCAACAGAGGCATCACGTGGAGCGTCTGCGTCTCGATGGCCAGTCGAGAAGATTATCGAACGCGGATATGCGCTTGTCACGATTTATTACGGAGACTTTGATCCCGACTTTGATGACGGGTTCGAGAACGGACTTCACGGACAATATCCTCGCTCAGGAGAATCGATCTCACCGAAGGACTGGGGCAGCATCGCTGCCTGGGCTTGGGGGTTGAGTCGCGCCCTCGATTACCTGCAGGAGTCGACAACGATCGATGGAGAACGAGTCGCTGTGCTGGGGCACTCTCGTCTCGGGAAGACTTCCTTGTGGGCAGGGGCCAGCGATCCACGATTTGCTCTCGTCATCTCGAACAATTCCGGTTGCGGTGGAGCGGCTCTCAGTCGTCGCCGTTTTGGAGAATCTGTACGGCGGATCAACAAGTCGTTCCCACACTGGTTCTGTGACAATTTCCTGAAGTACGACGATAACGAAGACGAACTGCCTGTCGACCAGCATTTACTCGTCGCTGCGATTGCTCCCCGGCCGGTTTACATCGCCAGTGCCGTCGAAGATCAATGGGCTGATCCGCATGGGGAATTTCTGTCTGCATTGCATGCCGACCCCGTCTATCGACTGCTGGGCACAGATGGGTTCGGCGGAGATGCGCCGCCCGCAGAAATGCCGGAAGTTGATCAACCCATCAACTCAGGGACCATCGGTTACCACATCCGCAGCGGAAAGCACGACGTTACCGATTACGATTGGGAGCAGTATCTCGACTTCGCAGATCGTCATCTGAAATCAACTGCTGAGTGACTTGAGATTGGTCAGCTTCATTATTCAAAGACTGAATTCGACATGTTGATCTTTGATGCTCACCTCGATCTGGCGTGGAATGCTGTCGAGTGGAACCGCAATCTCGAATGGCCGGTGGGCAAGATTCGAGAATTCGAATCCCAGTTCGACGGCATCGTGCCCGGTGAGGCGATGGTCAGCTTCCCCGAGCTGCGGGAAGCTGGCATTGGAATCGTCATCGCCACGCTTCTTCCGCGACTGCACCGCAAAAGCTTTGAGTTGACGTTCTATCAGGGGCGAGAATCGACTTATGCTGCCGCCAAAGGACAACTCGCTTATTACGAAGCGATGGTGCAGCGAGGCGTCTTGCGGAAGTTGACATCCGCCGATGATTTGACGGAGCAATCCAGTCAGTGGAAGCATGCCGATTCAGATTGCGCTGCAGAAAGTTCAGCTGCTCCGCCGATCGGATATCTGCTGAGCATGGAAGGGGCTTCTCCAATTCTAAGCCCGAGTCAGGTCGAGGAGTGGTTTCAGGCTGGGCTTCAAATCGTCGGACCTGCCCACTACGGGCCAAACGAGTATTGTCATGGAACCGGCAGCGAAGGTCCGCTGACCCCCGACGGAGTCGAACTTCTGAAGGAGATGGACCGCGTCGGAATGTTATTAGACGCGACGCATTTGGCGGACGAATCGTTCTGGCAGGCTCTCGACGTTTTCACTGGCCCGGTCTTGGCCAGTCATCACAATTGTCGCTCGCTGGTGCCGGGAGATCGGCAGCTTGACGATGAGCAGATTCGAGCCTTGATTGAACGCGGTGCGGTCATCGGGGCAGCTCTTGATAATTGGATGTTGAAACCGGGTTACATTAAGAAAGTGACACCTCCAGAAACGGTCTCTCTCGAAGATGTTGTCGATCAGATTGATCATGTTTGCCAACTGGCCGGGAATGCGAATCACTCCGGAATCGGCACCGATCTCGACGGAGGCTTCGGAAAGGAACAGAGTCCGGGAGACTTGGAGTCCATCGCGAAGCTTCCGAAGATTGACGAGATTCTGGAACGGCGAGGTTATTCGAGCGACGATCGCGAACGGATTCTCTCGCGGAATTTCATCGAGTTCTTCGTGAAGAATTTGCCTGCGAAATCTTCTTAGCTCACCCGGAAATCATCAGCCTGTGGCACTCGCAAGAAGAGTGCTGATCGTTGGTGATGGCTCAGCCGCATCTTGATCAAGGCGAGTCGACTTGCGATGATTATGCGCGTGCGGCATTGGTTCTGATCTTGTTTGGAATGGTCTCAATGTTGTGGATTGCCCGCGTTGACGTTTCCTGAAATTGCTTGAGAAGGGGAGGAAAGTGTCGAGAGCGCCATTCGATCCCTATCTCGTACTCAAAGTCAGGCGAAATGCGACCTCTGCGGAGATTCGCAGGCAATACAAGAAACTGGTGGTCGAACATCATCCCGATCGAAACCCTCAGCAATCTTCCAGCGACTCTTTTAAGGCTGTCGTCAACGCTTACAAGATTCTGAACAATCCAGAAAACCGCCGAAAATGGGATGAGCAAAATTCGTCGCAGGACACTTCTTCATCAAATTCTTCACAACGGGCATCGCGTCGACGGCCGTCGACTTCTCCGGAGGAATTGAACCGGCAAACAGAGTTTACAGAACTGTTCACGACGAGTTTCTTCCATTCGAGTTCTCCGTTCAGCTCGAACGAAGAATCGACCTGGACTCAAAATGTGACACTGCTCGTTGTTGTACTGATTTACGGAGCAATGAGTCTATTTAACCCGAATATCTTTGAAGAGGCCGGCGCATTGTTCTGGGGGGCGACGACGATGGGTGTGTTGCTGATTTGGTTGCCAGACCTCGGGGAAGATGTCTGCTTTGGAGTTTTTGCTTCGCCCACTTTGAAGATTCTCGGTTGGACCGTGCTTTTCGGATTTGCGTTGTTTGTCTGGCACGCGACGTCAGCTTGGGAGATGATGACCGGTCCAACAGCCCTTTAAGGAAATCTGTTTAAGACGTTCTCAAGTGTGTGATGCACTCGCCTGAACCTGTTTCGTTCAATGCAAGCTGCGTTCGCAGTCGCGAATCGCTGCCAACCAATGATGAAGATCCAAAAAAGCGAGAAGCCGGATGAGCTATCAAAGAATTTACACCTACCAGCAGATTCACGATCTACTTTGTGAGAGTGAAGGACGACCCTCACCGAAGTCAAATAAAGATGGCCATTCCATCGGCTTGCATGCAGACGGTCGACAGGACATCACCAATCGCGATCACACGGTAATCATTCTCGCTCAAACGATCGAGCAATCGCGGCGAATGGACCCCAAGGATGGAGTGAGAATCGAAACCAACTGGGCACCCGGTGTTGATTCGAGATTCACGAGCCGTGCTGACATTGTGAAGGCGCTCCATCAGGCGCTCAATAGCGGATTGGGGCAAGGAATGCTGCAGCAGTTTGACGTCAACAAGTCTCAGAAAGAGGCGAAGAAGGTCATTCCCCTGGCCAAGCCCATCCCTCGAATCGAACGATTCAAAAAATCAACAGGAGCGATTGAAAGAGGCCTCGTCGCCCATGCAGTCTTTCTTTACATCCTCCGCCTCGGTGATGGGATTCATCTGCAAACATTCTATCCGAGCGACGTCAGGTGAACCTAACTGAGATGAAGTTAGTTCGAGATACGCTGAGGCTTGACCCGCTGTGGAGCTTCGGCATATTTGTCGCCTTCGCCAAGCGATGAACTCAACCCGATCACAGCCCAGGCTGTCCCCCAATAGGTTGCTGTGTCGGTGATTTGATGCTGGTGCTTGCCCTTGGTGCTGTGGACATCCCACGATCCTGACTCGGTCTGCGTCTCGATTAAGAATTGTTGAGCACGAGAAATGGCAGGACCAATTTCTTTCACTTCTGCTTGACTGAGAGCATAGAGCGCCATACCGGTTGCGAGAGCGTCGCTGGGATCACTGGTCTTCCATCCCCATCCGCCGTCGTCCTGTTGAAACTGAAGCAACAGTTGACGGGCTTCGGTGACATCGATTGTTGGGGGACCGTCGAGTCTTCCGAGTTCTTTAGCCAGCAATAAGCGAGTGACCCACCATTCGGTGCTGGTTCCTTTTGGTGTGAGAAGTTGCGAAAGGAACGGGTCAGACAAATCGAGAGAGTCGGTGTTTCCGTTTCTGAGCAACGCGATTAGCGTCCACATTGTCGTGACCTGTGTGGTCTCGTCTTTCGGTCGCTTCTGAAACGGAAGTTGGCCGCAAGCATTCCAGGACCCGTCGGGCAACCGGTTGTCAAACAGATGCTGAGTAAACGATTGTTGCCACGCAGGCGGTTCACTCTCAGTTTGCTCGCCGAGAATGAACAAGAGTTGGGCCATCGTGTCGATGTTCGCAGCAGCCCCTTCTGCTTCGGTTCGATCTGCCTTGTTCTTCGGATTGATGAAGTGATCGATCTGTGTTGCCCAGTCTTTCCAATGATCGAGCCTGGATTGATCGACATCACCGCCACGCTTCGCTGCTTCATCAAGGCTCCACAACATGAATGGAACTTGATGACACGAAACGCAGCCGCGTTTTTCAATCCATCCTTCGCCTTCCTGAATCAGGAATGGAACGCTTTTTGAGATCGCCTGTTGAATCTTCTCTCGATGATCTTCAGGTGGAATTTCTCCAACTGTCGATCCAGCAAGGCACGGCAAGACGAGCAGGGAGACAAGAACCGGGACAGCTACGAACTGTCGGACGAACATCTTTGGCTCTCCGAAAATCATTGTCGTCTCCTCGTTCTTCTTTAACCAAGCTCGATGCTGAGCTCTTCAATCTTTCGATACAGGCTCGAAAGGCCGAGCTTAAGCCGTTTCGCAGCTTCGCGTTTGTCCGGCCATTGCCGTAAGACGCGAGTAATGTGCAGGCGTTCGTAATGCCGAAGTGCACTTCGCAGGTCGTCTGTGTCCGGAAGCGGTTGCCCCATTCCGAGAAGATCCGGAGGTAAATCGTGTGGTTCAATCGTCGTTCCGTCGCACATGATGACCGCACGTTCGATGGCATTGTCAAGCTGGCGAACGTTCCCCTTCCATTGGGCAGCCATGAGAAGTCGAATCGTTTCACTGGTTGCGCTGACGGCGCGTTTTCGCAATGCTTTGGAGTGCTTTGCGATGAAGTGATCGACCAGTTCCGGGATATCGTCGAGTCGCTCGCGAAGTGGCGGAATCCGAATCTTGACTCCGTCGAGTCGGTAAAAGAGATCTTCCTGAAAGTTCTCTTCGCCGACGAGTCGCAACAGGTCTTCGCTGGTTGAGGTGATGATTCGACAGTTGACTTGATATGTCTCCGAACCTCCGCTCGGCATGCTTTCTTCGTACTCGATCGCTCGGAGCAACTTTAGTTGTGTCCCCATTGGGAGTCGGGCGACTTCATCGAGAAACACTGTCCCGCTGGCCGAAATTCGTAGAATCCCGGGTTGAGAAGCACCTGGGGCATCAGAACCGAAGATCTCTGCTTCGAGAAGTTCGACCGGTCGTGCTCCGCAATTGACGGCCAGGAATTTTTCATCCTTCATTGGGCCGGCAGAGTGAATGGCTCTTGCGAACAGTTCTTTGCCTGTGCCGGATTCACCAACGAGAAGAACATTCGAGTTCGTTACCGAGATCTTGGCGATCGAATCTTGAAGTGCCTTGAGCGGTTCGCTTGAACCAACGATCTGATCAAATCGATGAGGCTGTTCGAGTTCGCGTCGAAGCTTCTGATTTTCCAGATAAAGATCGCGATACTCAAATACTCTTTTCAACTTGTGAGACAGGTCATCAAAGATGACCGGCTTCGTCAGGTAGTCGAAAGCACCACCCTTGAATGCGTCGACGGCCGACTCAACGGTTCCGTAAGCGGTGATGATCAACACGAACAGCGACGGATTGAGTTTGTGCATCTGCCGCATCAGCTTGATGCCATCGCCGTCCGGAAGCTGAATGTCACAGATCGCGACCTGATAATCTTGCTCGCGGGCTTTGTTCAGTCCTTCCGTGACCGAAGCAGCTTGCGTGACGTCGAATCCCTCTGCCTCGAGGAATTCAGCGAGTGTATTTCTAATGATGTCCTCATCTTCGACAATGAGGATGTGTCTCTGCGCAGCGGACTGGGTCACAGTAAGGTCTTTCCTACCGAGGCTGGAAACGTGTCTGCAGTGAAGAATCACTCCAGAGTCGCACACCTAAGTTTAGAATTTGGCGAGTAAAAGACCAGAGAAGGACCGCCGGAAGTAGCGAGAAAACCGTTGATCGAAGATTTCAAACAGTCGCACTCACTCAACGTTTCATGCGACTTTGCCAATCACACGGGCAGGAGAGTTGTAGAGCCGTTTGTAGACGAGACACGTTTCCAGAAGCTGTTCGTGCGTTCCTGACGCGATAACATGGCCTCGTTCCATGACGACGATTCGCGTCACGAATTTCAAGAGGCTGTTTGAGATCGTGTGAGAAATCAGGAACGTTGTTCGGCCTTTGACAAATGAATTTAACGTCTCGTGAATCAGTGATTCGCTTTCCGCATCTGCTGCAGAAGTGGCTTCGTCAAGGATCAGAATCGCCGGATCTTTGAGGATTGCTCGCGCGAGCGCGATGCGTTGACGCTGCCCGCCGGAAAGTTCTTTGCCTTTGTCTCCAATGACGGTTTCGAATCCTTGAGGCAGGGCCTGAATGATTTCGAGAACGTGTGCCCGGCGTGCTGCGTTTTCAACTTGCGTTCGTGTCGCGTTGGGGCTGCCGTAACGAATGTTTTCGAAGATGCTGTCGTCGAACAGCATGGTCTCCTGGGTCACGAATCCGATTTGATCTCGCAGATCGGAAAGCGACATCTCAGTGAGTGGCGTGTCATCGATCAGAACTTGCCCGTTCTCCGGATCGTAGAATCGCGGCAGCAGGTTCACGAGCGTCGACTTTCCGCACCCGTTTTGACCGACAATGGCAATGACTTCACCGAACTTCACATCGAGATCAACGTGTTCGAGTGCCAACCCTCGCTGGGCTTTCGCGTCTTTCGATTCGTATCGGAACGAGACGTCTTCGAAACGGATTGATTCGCAGTGCCGTTGAGTCGGACTCGGCGTAGCAGGATCGACAATTTGGCTTTCGCGGTCGATGACCATGAGGATGCGATCGAGAGCGGCGGCGCTCTTCTTCAGCTTCGAAAATCCAGATGACATCTTGCGACACGGATCGAGCATCCCGACGAGGACGAAATATAAGGTGGCTAACTCCGCGGAACTCATCACATCAGACGAGAGTCGGATTCCATAGATGTGCTCTTTACCTCGTAGAACGAGATAGGCTCCGGGAAAGACAGCCACAAACATGGCGGCGAGTCCGAGGAGTTCGAGCATTGGTTTCGCGGCAGCATCGATGCGAACGACCTTCATCGCTTTGTTGAAGTACTTCTCATATTGCTGGCTGAACTGCTGTTCGTGACGTGACTGATTATTGAAGGCGATGATGGCTTTCAGGCCGGAGAAGGACTCTTCGAGGACTTTGTAGATCTGCGACATGCTCTCCATCATTCGACGACTCGCTTTCTTGAGCAGGTCTCCAAACTTGTAGAGGAACAATCCAAGCAGCGGGAAGAAGAAGATTGAGAGAAGCGTCAATCGCCAGTTGATGTAAAGTGCCAGGAACATGCACGAAAGGCACTTCAATGGTTCCCGAATCAGCCGGCCGCCGAGGAGGACGATCCCTTGCGACAGCTGTTCGCCATCGTAAGTGAATCGCGACATCAACCCACTTGTTCCCTGATGAGACAAGAACTGATAGTCCATCTTCAAGACTTTGCTCAGCAAGTCTTTTCGAATCGCCATCACAGTTCGTTCAGCAATTCGGCCGACCAGAACTTCCTGCAGGAAGACGAGAAAACCTTTGAAGGCCGTTGCAGCCAGGACAATCGCCAGCAGCCAGAACAGTGTCTGAAATTCGTTCTGCGGGACAAACGGCATGACCACCGCTTGAAGCCGCTGCATTTGAAAATGATCGCTTCGCGCTTCGGCGAGGTCTTCGTTGGCCTCTGCTCGAGATTTCAAAGCGTTGACATATTCAGGAGCAGTCGGAGGAACATTCGTTCGCTCGAGTTCTTGAACGGTCTTATCGTGTCGAGCGACTGCCGTCTCCGCAGTGCGAACGTCTTGGTCGGCGTGATCGATCTGCTCAGCAACGTAGTCGTGCAAATTTTTTCGCTCGAGCAGGACCTTGATAACTGGGAAAGCAAAGGAAAGATTTGCTCCCCAGAGAATTGCTACCACGACGCCCAGCATGATTGAGACAAGGAGCTGTCGGCGAAATGGCCAGACGTATTTGAAAAGGCGTTGAAAACTGTCCACGCGATAATCCGTTTCGTACTGTTTCGAGTCCGTTCGAAGAGTCCGATTGGATTAGACCGGATGCGAGCAAGTGTGTCTATACGAATCGCCGTGTTCCATTTCTTCGGCACCGTGTGTAAGTGGCTTTCTTGATGAGGTTTAGAGTGAGTCGACTGGCGAACGGGAACTCTTTGCGGATTCTTCTCAAATCAGCAAACTTCAATCTCAAAAGACGAGAAAATAGGTGGTTCGGGAAGACTAAACCTAGTGGCAGGTGATTTCTTGAATGGTCCAGCGTATGCTTGATTGGAAGAACTGCCGTCACGTTCGTTGGACGGAGCGGCTTAATTGAGACATCAGGAAACTGAAGGGGAGGAGAGACAATGAGGTTCGCTCAATCTGTTGTTGGAGTGTTTGCGTTGATGGGCGTGGCTGCCTGTTTCGGGTTTGAGAATCAGGTTTCCGCCCAGGAATACCAGGTTCTTTATCCGCCTGTTCCAGTTTATTCCGCGGCGGCACCCGTTTATGTGGCTCCCGCTCCCGTTGCTTATGTCCCGTATGCTTACCCGGCTCCAGTGATTGTGAATCGTCCTGTCGTTCCAGTCGCGCCTGTCACATATGTCGCGCCGGCTCCGGCACCAGTTGTCGTTCCGGCTCCAGTCGGAGTGACGCAAACCGTGCGATATGCACCTCATCGTTCTGTGGTGCGGACTCGAACATATGCTCCACTCTGGCCATTCCCTGTGAGTGCCAGCCGCACAGTCGTTCGCCAGACGCCTTACGGTGTCGCTTACCGAACCTGGGGATACTAAGAAGGTAGAACGTGGGCTCAATACAGTGTCGGTCAGTTGAATGGATGTCTCATTGACCGACACTTTCACGTTCACCGTCGGCTCGGCTGCACGACCAAAATGCGTGCGAGGTGATTTCTCGATGAAGCTATCGAGTCACTTCGCGTTCAGTTTCGACGCTTGTCGTCGAGGAAGGGCTTTGTCTGTTGACGGGTCGCTTCGGAACCGGAGTGCTGTTCTGATCTTCATACGGGGCGACAGGCCGGACTTCCAAATTCTCGCAACAATAGAATTTTGTCCCGATTTCTGATTTTTGATCGCTGGTCAATCTCTTTCAGCGAAATCTGCCACAGGGGCTGAGGGACGATCTGTCGGGCTGAGCAAGTCGGCAACATCTGCGCACTGCTCTGGTCGACGAAACCTTTTCGCGTGGTGTCGCTTGCCCTTATTCAGCGAATTGAATTATCACCCGCTTCGCGTCAGCAACATCTTTCACTTTCCCCCCGGTTGCTGATGTTCCCCCCGATTTTCATTTCACTTTTGCGTCTCGATAAAAATCTTTTGGTTGCAGGATGTTTCTGAAAGATTCGTGTCGATCGTGTCACATGTAACAATTGCCTCAATCAATCTCCCCGGTTTGCCGATAATTTGATTAAGCGTTCTCATGTTTTCACTTCCACGACGGTGTAGGAGTGAAGGTTGGCGTTCGCGATTTCGGATGCGGTGATCGACATGAGGTCACGGAGGAGTGTATGACCACGAAGGTCAAAGACGACATTCAGGCCGTATGGACTGAATACAAGAAAGATCAGATGAATCAGGTGCTTAGAAATAAGCTCATGGTTCACTATTTCCCCCTTGTGCGATTCAACGCTGACCGCGTTTGGGCCAAGTTGCCTGATGGGGTGGACCTGAACGATTTGATTTCCGCCGGTGTGTTCGGATTGATGGATGCTATCGAAGCATTCGATCTAGAACGCGGTGTGAAGTTCGAAACGTACTGCGTTCCCCGTATTCGTGGTGCGATGTTGGACGAACTGCGGACGATGGACTGGGTTCCCCGTCTCGTTCGAAGCAAGGCCAGCAAACTCGAGGCTGCCCGCAAAACGCTGGAAGCCCGCCATGGTCGACCACCAACAGACGTCGAACTCGCTGCGGAAATGGAATTGTCGATTGATGAATTCGACAAGCTCAAGACCGAAGCGAATGCCGTCAATCTCGTGAGCCTCAATAAGAAGTGGTACGAGACAGACAGCTACAAAGACGTCAGCGAAGTCGACGTGATCGAAGATTCGAAGGGTGAAGATCCGACGCTCGGGATTCAAAAGCGTGACGTGATGAAACTCGTCACCAAAGGTTTGAATCGCAACGAGCGATTGATCATCATTCTTTACTACTACGAAGAGCTGACGATGAAAGACATCGGCCAGACTCTCGGGCTCTCTGAGAGTCGCGTCAGTCAGATGCATTCAAGCATCGTGACTCGCCTCAAAGATCAGTTGCGGCGTCGCCGCCCTGAATTCGCTTAAGCTGCTGATACCAGACATCCCATCAACTTTTGAGCCACCGCAAGGTGGCTTTTTTTGTTGGTGTCGCTGCAACTTCATTGATCATCGGCCTGGATTGATAAGACTGTCTGGAGACTTGATCCGAGTTCTGCCACAATGCGTCGACGTTTTTGGATGGATCAATATCTCGCTCGCAATTTCGAGAGCTTCGGTCCCATTTGAACATTCTCAATTTGAATGTTGTTGAGAACTGATCGAGGCGTTTCACCGCACCGCAAGAGTTAACAGCCAGCGAGCGATCTTGAGACGAGCAACTGGTGAATGCGCAGAGAGTGGAATGGCGGAATGAATCGAGTCGGGACGATTGCACAACTCCTCATCGTTGGGCTTTGCATTCTGTGGAGTGCGGTCAACTTATCAGCGGCAGAGAGTGTCGAGCCATTTGTGGCTGGCTTTGATCGCTTTGCGAAATCGAGTCGACTTCCAGAATCCACAGCTGGGAAACTGCTCCTCACTGAGTTGAGTTGTACCGCTTGCCATCTCAGCTTTGAAAACGACACCGCTCCCAAGCGTGGCCCCGATTTGAAAGCAGTCGGAAGTCGTGTGCAAGCTGAATGGATGAAGCGTTTTCTATCGGCACCTCACGACGTCAAACCTGGCACGACCATGCCGGATGTCTTGCATGGATTGCAGCCTGACGAGAAGGCGAACGTCGTTGATCCAATCGTCGCGTTCCTGCAAACTCAAACTGAAGCCTTCGCCAAGCTCAAAGCGACGGGAAGAAATCCGGTTCCTCATGAATTCTGGAGTAAAGGTCGATCGGATGTCGGCCAGAAACTCTTTCATACGATTGGTTGTGTGGCGTGCCATGAACCAGACCCGGAGTACTCCGAGGGACAGAACGTCTCAGCTCAGGATCAGTCCCTCTTAAAGCTGATCGAAGGGCTCACACCAGAAGAGATCGAAGAACTCGGCCTGAGTCATCTCGCAGAGACTGTAAACTCTGTCCCTTTCGGAAAACTCGACGAAAAGTATTCCCACCAGTCTCTGGCTTACTTTCTGATGGACACACTGAAAGTGCGACCATCGGGTCGCATGCCGTCATTCGATCTGACACCGATCGAAGCTTCCCACGTTGTTGCGTTCCTGATGGGCGATCAGCCGCGAGAGACTCGGGCGATGACTCTCCCAACGGTCGGAACCATCGAGCTGGATGATGAGGCTCTGCAAGTTCAAATCAAACAGGGCCGTGAATACTTCACTCAGTTTGGATGTGCCAATTGTCATGATGTTGCCGAGTCATTTGAGCCAAGACTTGGACCAGCATTGACCGCACTCGATTTCAGTGCAGAAGAGAGCTGTTTGAAGTCTCCAACGTCCAAGGAAGTGTTCTTCCCGCTGAGCGATCAACAAGTTGCTGCGGTGCGCAATGAATTGCAGACGTTGATTGGTGACCAAAAAGAACAAGTCAATTCATTTCCAGAAGCTGCCTGGACGATGCTTCAACTCAATTGTTTTGCTTGCCACCAAAGAAACGGCTTGGGCGGAGTCGGTCCCGGTCGACGCGGGTTCTTCGAGACGGTCGGAAATGTGGACATTGGGGATGAAGGAAAACTTCCGCCGCCACTGACTCACACGGGGGCGAAGCTCAAGTCAAAATGGATTGAAAGCGTCCTGAAGGGCGAGAGTTCGATCCGTCCGTATCTCACTATCCAAATGCCAAGATTTCCTTCGCAAACTTGTGCAGCGCTGCCCAAAGCATTCCATTCAGAAGACAAGATTGCTCTCGCAGAAAACAGTGGGCAGCCAGCGACAGATCAGTCAGGATTCACCGAAAAGCAACTGCAATCGGCGGGGCGCGAATTGTTCAACACGGGGTGCGTCCAGTGTCATCCGCTTCAGTCGGAGAGCTTACCGAGTGTCGTTGGTGTTGATCTGGGGAGCGTCACGGACCGTGTGCATCAAGACTGGTTCGATCAGTTTCTACTCAATCCGATTGCGCTCAAAGAGCGAACTCGAATGCCGTCGTTTTTCCCGAACGGAGTGAGTTCGAATCAAGAGATTCTAAACGGAGATGTCGAAAATCAAATCGCTGCGCTTTGGGCGTATCTGGGCAATGTCGATCAGGCAGGTTTTCCAGAGAAAATCGTCGTCGCCAGGCAGCAGGACTTCGAACTCTTCCCCAAGGACCGTCCGGTGATTCTGCGGACGTTCATGGAGAGTGCCGGGACGCACGCCATTGCTGTCGGATTTCCTGAGAACGTGCATGTGGCATTCGATGCTGAGAAGGTTGGCCTCTCTGAAATTTGGAGAGGTCGATTTCTGGATGCCCATGGAACGTGGTTCGATCGGTTTACTCCTCCTGCAGTCCCCCTCGGTCAGGATCGTCTCGGCCTGTCTGATGTCATTGAGGCTGTCTTCGTTCGAAAGGGATCAGGTCGGAACGGTGACCGGTTTGAGTTCGAGTTCGAACAGAGATTCCTTGGATATCGACTCGACGAGAACGGAGTACCGACGTTTCGTTCCGAATTGGGGGACATCATTGTTGAACAGAGATTCGAGCCGACGGAACGAAATGGATTGAAACAACTCATCCACTTGAAGTCGCGAAACGGGGCCCCGATTTTCGAAGAGTTCGGAATGGTTCTGGGACCCCAAATGATACCGACACTCGATGATCCTCGTCTGTTCTCAGACAGGAAGGGGATGACGGTCTTCGTTAGGAGCGAGGCGGTCATGCGTGTTGTCACGATGAATGGTCCTGATCGTGAAACGGTCGAGGACGATTCATTGAACGATCAAGCGGAGGACGAGAAGTCAGCAGGGCGAAGTGTTCTCACTTCGCCAATCGGCAACCAACTTTCTCTTGAAGTGGAGTATCACTGGTAATGTTTCTGTGGAGAGTGCTGCTGATCGTCATTGTCTTCGCTAGCTTCTTCGGTAAGCCAGGCGTTGCCGAGGATATTGATGACTACTATCCGATCGTCTCGATCTTTACACCAGAGTCGCGGACAGCTTCCCGGTCCGAGAACTGGAAGCCAGCCCCCGATGGTTTGGCTCTGGAAGTGAGTGGGATGGCGCAGCTGCCCGATGGTCGACTCGCTGTCGCGATCCGAAAGGGGGAAATCTGGATTTTGGACGGCGTCAACGACGTGCCTCCTGACAATGTCACCTACCAGAAGTTCGCCAGTGGTCTGCATGAACCGTTGGGTTTGCTGTGGCATAATGACAGTTTCTACACCGTTCAACGCAGTGAGTTGACCCGAATTCGCGATCGCGACGGAGACGGCATTGCCGACGACTACGAGACCGTTGTGACGGGCTGGGGATTGACCGGGCACTACCACGAATACGCCTACGGACCGGAACTCGACGGGCAGGGAAATCTCTGGTTGACGCTGAATATTGGTCTTGGTCTCAAAGGTGACCAACTCAAGAAAACGATTCAGGATCCCACGCTGGGGTATCGACAGGCACGATGGCGCGGCTGGGGAATGCAGGTTGATCTCGAAAATCGCAAGTTGATTCCCGTCTGTGCCGGGATGCGTTCACCGAGTGGAATCGGAAGCAACGCCGAGGGTGACATGTTCTATACCGACCAGCAGGGAAACTGGGTTGCGACGAACTCGTTGCATCACATGCGGGAAGGGGCGTTCTTTCATCACGCTGAAGCCTTGGCATCAATGAGCGAGCCCGGTTCTCCGATTCACGGAATTAAATCGGTCCCGAATGGAATTCCATTTCCGAGAGCAATCAAGAATTTGCCTCAGATGGTGCCTCCTGCCGTTTGGTTTCCATACAAGAAAGTCGGACAGTCAGTCACAGACATTGTTCTCGATGCCAGCGACGGAAAGTTTGGACCGTTCAGCGGTCAACTGTTCGTCGGAGAGTTCACGCTCGCCAGCATCCATCGTGTCTTTCTCGAAAAAGTCGATGGAGAATATCAGGGAGCCTGTTTTCCGTTTCGAGATCGAATGGCCTCTGCTGTCTTGCGTTTGGAACAAGCTCAAGATGGGAGCCTCTTCGCAGGACTGAGCAATCGCGGATGGAGCAGCTTGGGGACTTCCTCTTACGGGTTACAACGCGTCATGTGGACGGGACGAGTGCCGTTTGAGATTCAGGAGATGTCCGCCCTCAATGACGGTTTTCGATTAACGTTTACTCAAGAAGTTGACCCAGCAACAGCGGGTGATGTGAGTTCGTATGAGATGAACAGCTTCACGTATCTGTATCAATCATCGTACGGCAGTGAAGAGATTCAAAACGAGCAACTTACGATCACCTCAGCAGAAGTCTCGGATGACCGCCTGTCTGTGAAGCTGACCGTCGAGGGAATGCGAGAACTTTTCGTGCATGAACTCAATGCTCGAGGGATTCGCTCTGCCGATGGAAAACCTCTCCTGCATCCAGATGCCTACTATACTCTCAATCGAATTCCAAAGGTCATCGCTCGCGAGAACTAGAGCTGCGCATGAGTTCACTCATTCGTTTCTAATTCTCTGACTAGCTGGTCGGGTTTGTTTTCAAAAACTCTCGAATAGCGTTGGTAACAGTCTCTGGTTGTTCGAGCGGAGCCATGTGTCCTGCATCGGGGACTGCACAAAACGCGGCATTCGGAATCGATTGGCTGATTGTTTCCATTTCATCTTTGGTTGTGATGCTGTCTTCTTCGCCAACGATGATGAGTGTGGGCAATTCGATTCCAGCCAGGGTGGAAGTCATATCCGAGCGTTGAGCCATTCCTCGAAGCGCAGCTGCGATTGCTTGCGGGGAAGAGTTGAGGATGACTTGTTTCGTCTCTTCGACAATCCCGGATTTGTTGGAGAGTGACGATTTCGAGAAAAGCTTTTCCATCATCCCCTCAGCGAGAAAAGCAGGGCCTTCGTTGAGAACTCGATCAGCATTCTCGAAGCGCGTCTGTCGAGCCTCGGCGGAATCGGCGGCTGCTTTCGTGTCGCAAAGGACTAGACGTTCAATGAGTTCCGGATGGTTTTGCAGGAACTCCCATGCGATGTATCCCCCCATCGAAAGACCACACAGAGTCACCTTGGAGACGCCATCTGTCGCTCTAATGATGGCAGCGAGATCGTCAGCGAATTGCCGCATCGTCGTCTGATCGTCATCGCTTTCTGACGTTCCGAATCCTCTTAGGTCAGGTGCGATGACTCGAAATTGATCAGAGAGAGCCTCGATCTGGTGTTTCCACATCGAGTGATCAAGGGGGAAGCCGTGGACAAAGAGGATGGCCGGTCCAGTTCCTTGATCGAGGATGTTGACGAGTCGACCATCTATGCGTTTGAGTGAGGGCACCATTGCGTGAACTCCAGTCATCTTGTGAAAACAGGTGACGACCTGAATAGAAATCCGGGTCCGGCATTGAACTGACTCCGACGATCTGGAAAATACTGTTGCGTTGTGGTTTCCACCTCGACGGTTACAATTGAAAGTTTGGGCAACACAGCGACATTTTCAAGGTGAGTCCATGACAGATTCCTCCGAGCTCACTTGGGGCTCGGTTTCGATCACAGGAAATTTTCGTGAGAATAATGAAGATCGACTCTTCATTCATTCCGACGGGCGCTATTTCCTGATCGCTGACGGTATGGGTGGCCAAAGTGCAGGGGAGAAAGCCAGTGAACTGGCTGTTGAGTTGATTTCGAAACGACTCGACCAGACCTTCGACTGGGACGCCACAACGACTGATGAAGTAGTCGTTGAACGGATTGATCAGGCGATTGAATATGCAAACTCCGAGATTATGGCACTCGGGGAGATCGAACCGAAGTTTCGAAGTATGGGGACGACGATTACCTTCATCGTCCGTGCCAATCAATCGTTTTACATTGGAGGTGTGGGAGACAGCCGCACCTATCAGCTCCGCAATGATGAATTCCGTCAATTGACTGAAGATCATTCGCTGACTCAAGCACTCGTGAAAGCCGGGACAATCAGTCCGGCAGATGCTGAGACGCACCGCTACAAGAACGTGCTTTACCGGTATCTCGGATCAAAAGATGGGGCCAAAGGAAGTGATGCTGTGCGTATCGCTCCTCAGTCTGGTGATCAGTATCTACTCTGTACCGACGGTGTCTCTGACGGGGTCAGCGACGAACAAATGCAAGAGATTCTCGTGACCAATGACGATCCTCAAGCTGCCGCAGATGCACTCGTGAAAGCAGCTCAGGATGGGGGATCGAAAGACAATATCACCTGCATCGTGTTATACGTGCAGTAATAGAAACGATCGGCTGCGTAGCTCGCATGAGTCAACTTATTCTGGGTTCACAGTCTCCTCAGCGACGCATGCTCTTGCAGCAGATCGTTCCGCCCGATTTGATCGCGATTCGTCCTCCGCTCGACAGCGAAGAAGAAGGATTCGAAGGAATCAACAACCGGGATGAGATTCTCAATCAGCTTTCCCGAATCGCGTTAACGAAGTGCGATGACGTTGCCCAGCAGGTTCAGTTGGAGCAAAGTCTCGGAGTGATTACGGCGGACACCATTGTCCTCGCCAAATCTGCAGACGCGAGCTATGCGGTTCTCGGAAAACCTCGGGGAGAGAGTTGGAGAGAGACCGTTCGAACGTGGTTTCTGGATTACTACTCGGGGAACACTCATGAAGTGATCACTGCGGTTTGCATTCTGACTCCGGATGGACGCCGAACCACCGGAACGGTTTCGAGTCGCGTGACGTTTCATCCCGTCGATCAGCAACTCCTCGACTGGTATCTCTCAACCGACGAACCACTGGGAAAAGCGGGCGGATACGGAATTCAGGCATCGGGCAGTCTGTTTGTTCAATCGATCGAAGGCAGCCTGACGAACGTGATCGGTTTGCCCCTTGAGTGGGTGTGGGAGACGCTAAGTAAGCGCGGTGTCATAAACGCAGCGCAGTCTGCTTCGAGTTCTGAGAAGTGAACACGACGGTCTTAGGTTCATCGTTCTGAGACTCTTCGTTTGTCTCGCACGCCCCTGCTTCTACGCAGTTTCATCGAAGGCAGCGACGATCTGATTGGAAAGGTTCACGAGTGGAGAAACTGAGCGTGAAGCTGGCTGCGTGGAGAGGATGACGACTGCTGTCTGTGTACTTGGATCGATCCACATAAGTGTCCCGGTCGCTCCCCAGTGACCGAAGACATGTTCATCGAAGAGGTCGGTGAACGTTCCGCGATGGTCTGTCCAATTCATCCGCCATCCGTATCCCCAGCCTCGGCAGCGAATCATCGACTCCGGAATGTTTGGGAAGTCTTTCAAGCGATTGGTCGTTGCGAGTCGAACCGTTTCTGGCTGCAGCAACTGAGTTCCATCAGGTGATTTTCCGCCTGCCAGGACCCAGCGACAGAATCGACTGACATCTTCGACGGGAGCAACAACTCCTCCCCACGGGGCGCCAAGAGTTTTCCAGTAGTCGCTGTTCCAGTTCCAGTGGTCTTCTCCGATTTGGTCATCCGGAACACGAACTTCCGCGACCGGCTTTTTCAGTTCTACCGATTCAGGAATTCCCAGCCACGAATTATCCATCCCGAGAGGTTGGAAGAGCTCTGTTCTCATGAATTCGCTGAGTGGTCTTCCGGTGATGTTTTCCACAACTGGAGCCAGCAGTGCGAATCCCATGCTCTGGTATTGAGCATTTGTTGCGGTCGGGAATGCGAGATCTGATTTTCCCGTGGCGACCACGAAATCGAGAATGGACGAATTAGAGGAACGCAGCTCTCGATTGTTGGGAAGCATGTCGAGCAAACCCGAGGTGTGAGTGAGCACATTCTTGATGGTGATGCCTCGTTTGCCTGCCCCTCGGAATTCCGGAACGATATCGCTGACTCTGTGGTTCAGCGTCAACTCGCCACGTTCGACGAGCATCAAAATCGCCATCGCCACCATCGGTTTGGAGAGGGATGCGATCAGAAAAGGTGTTTCGTCGCTGATGGGTGTGTCGCTGTTGGCGAGAAAGGTCTGTCCGAACGATTCGACGCGTGTTGCGAAATCGCCACACTGGACCTGAAATGAGAGCCCGGGAACGTGCTTTTCGTCAATGAGCGCTTGTGCGGAATGCAGAACCTTCGACCAGCGATCTTTGTTGAGTCCGACATCAGAATCGGAACCGATTTGGAGAAGTGGCGTGTTGGTGAAGTTCATTTGATAGAATTCTCTATAATCATTGGATAATCAATCGCGAAGTCTGCAAGATGCTCGTCAATCGATGAGCGTGCTGAGTTGCGTGAGTGTGTTACGAGTCGACTGAATCAGGAAAAAATCATGTTACAGACAGCTTTGTCAAACTGGCATCAGGAATCAGGAGCGCGAATGGTCGACTTCGCGGGGTGGTCGATGCCCATTCAGTACTCGTCAATTGTTGAAGAGCATGATTCGGTTCGTCAAAGCTGTGGTCTCTTTGATATCGCACACATGGGACGAATCTGGGTGCGGGGTGAAGGGGCTGTCGCATTTCTGGATCATGTGGCGACCAACCATGTCGCACAGACCAAGCCGGGACAAGTTCGGTATTCGCTCGTCTGTAATGAGTCTGGCGGAATTCTCGACGACGTCCTGATCTACAATCTCGAAACAGAGTTTCTCGTTGTGGTGAACGCTTCCAATCGAGAGAAAATTCTCGCTTGGTTTGAGGTACATCGATCTGGCTTTGACGTGGAAATTGATGACAGAACTCAAGAGACGTTCATGTTAGCGATTCAGGGGCCACAGTCGCAGGCGATTTTGAGCACTCTGACGGATGTTGATCTGTCTGCGATGAAGTACTACACCGTCCAGCGAGGTCGCGTTGACGGTGTTGAAGCCCTCGTCAGCCGCACGGGATACACTGGCGAAGATGGATTTGAAGTCATTGTCGAAAATGCCGAGGCAGTGAAAGTGTGGACGGCTTGCGCCGCGGCCGGTGAGCAGTCGGGCCTTAAACCGTGTGGACTCGGGTGTCGCGATACCTTACGACTCGAAGCAGCCATGCCGCTTTACGGGCACGAAATGGATGAGACCGTCGATCCAATAACGGCAGGCTTGTCTTTCGGGGTCAAACTCAAGAAGAGTTCTTTTCTCGGTCACGAAGCGATTCGTCAAAAAGCAAACGAATCAGAATCACTTCCCAAGCGAATTGGCGTGATGTTGTCTGGCCGGCGGATTGCTCGCGAGGGGGCGACATTGCACGTCGAGGCAGAGCAGGTCGGAAAAGTCACCTCCGGGACGTTCTCTCCGACGCTTCAGAAGTCACTTGCGATGGGGTACATCGATCCAAAATACGCCACTCCTGGTACAGCGGTTGAGGTCGATATTCGAGGGAAACGCGAACCCGGAGAGGTCACGGCGCTTCCATTCTATAAACGATCATGAACAGAGGGCGTGAAGTCCTCCTGACATTGATCTTTGCCGACCCGCGACTCTGAAACCCGGCGTGTTGTTTTAAATCGATCGTCAATCCTGCTTGATTGGCGGGAGCAAAGTCCGTCGACAAGTCCACCTTGAAACAATTTACAGGAGAGTGATTGTGGCTGAGCTTGGAGTCAACATTGACCATATTGCAACGATCCGTCAGGCACGCCGAACATATGAACCCGATCCCGTCTGGGGAGCGGTGATCTCTGAACTGGCCGGTGCAGATACGATTACCGTCCACCTGCGCGAGGATCGGCGACACATTCAGGATCGTGATGTCTTCACGCTGAAGGAGACGGTTCAAGTCAAACTGAATCTCGAAATGGCGGCAGAAGAAGAAATCACAGACATTGCTCTAAAAGTTATGCCAGATCAGTGCACTTTGGTTCCGGAGAAACGTGAAGAAGTCACCACTGAAGGGGGACTTGATGTCGTGACTCATCGAGACCGGGTCAAACGTTGTGTCGATCGACTTCAATCTGCCGGAATTGAAGTCAGTTTGTTCATCGATCCGGACGAAAAGCAGATCGAAGCTTCACGAGAACTCGGAGCGGAAGCTGTCGAATTGCATACTGGACGGTATGCAGATGCTGTTGACCAGAAGAGCCGAAAAGCGGAACTCGATCAGCTCTATCGGGCTGGGGAAGTTGCCCTAAATTCCGGACTGTTGCTGCACATGGGACACGGACTGACATACCGCAATGTTGTGCCTGTCGCTCGAATTCCGGGCGTCGGTGAGTTGAACATCGGTCACAGCATCATCGCCCGGGCTGTCTTTGTGGGACTCGAAAAAGCAGTTCGTGAGATGAAAGAATTGATCGCGTAGCTTGTCGCGATCAAGGTTTCAAGAGCGATGGAAGAGTCGAGCGGGCTTTTTGCAATGATTGGAGTTTAAATCTCTTCAGACGGCAATGAACACTCAGCGAGTTGCGATTTCTTGGTGAAGCAAGTTTCCAGTCGTTCTGACCATCGGTCCTCACGGTACGGAAAACACTGCAATTCGAAATTCCGCAGCATTTGGGGTGAGGGAATGACTTTGCTATCTTAGGACGTGTCTCGAAACTGTTTTCTGGATCGCCAGTTATTCACGACGGCGGTCGGCTTCAGCACTTCGTGGACATTGATAAAGTTCAGTAAATCACTTCTTCCTTCTCAATTCAGCTATCAAAAGTCTATCAGAAAGCGATCCATGGATTTGAGTCATCAAAAGATCCTCGTTACCGGTGCATCTCAAGGGATCGGACGAGGATGCGCTCTCGAATTGGCTCGCGCAGGGGCGGATGTCGCGGTCAACTATCGGTCCAGTTCTGATGCTGCCGAGAGTCTGGCAGATGAAATTCGCGGAATGGGACGCGAGTGCCTGGTCTTACAGGGAGACGTTGCCGAGCAGAGTGCGATCGAAAATCTGATCGAGGAAGTCGTCAAAGAGTGGGGCGAACTCAACGGTTTTGTTTCAAACGCCGCCTACAGTGACCGAGAACTGATGGTCGATGCAGATATGGAAGGTTTCCGCCGCACGATCGATGTCTCAATGTGGGGAGCTTTCTTCGGTGTACGTGCTTCCGCTCAGCAGATGATTCGACAAGGGAACGGAGGAGCAATTCTCGTGATCAGTTCCCCGCACGCGACAATCCCGATTCCGACAGCCATGGCCTACAACATGGCCAAAGCAGCCATCGACCAAATGGGACGAACGGCGGCCATCGAACTCGCACAGCATCGAATTCGCGTGAACATTGTGCATCCGGGCTGGATCGACACACCGGGAGAACGAAAATTCTTCTCTGAAGAACAACTCGAAAGTGGCGCCAAGAACATTCCGTGGGGGCGACTGGGCCAACCTGAAGAAATTGGAAAGCTTGCCGCGTTTATGATGAGCAGCGAGAGCGATTACATGACCGGCAGCACCGTCGTCATGGATGGGGGAATCAGTTTGCCATGGTGGTCAAATCGAGCCGAGGGGAAACAGTAATCTTTCATTGCCGCCAACTCGTTTGAATTGTGGATAGTCAATCGAATTGATTGAATGCATCCACATTCGGCGTGTTCGTAGCTGCTTTTCAGTGATTCATTCATTCTTGGAGAGGTCGATGGGTAGGTACTCTGCAGGCTTTCTGGCTCTGGGGTTGATGGTCGCCATTCACGGATGCGGATCTGATGATGGCTATCGCGAACTCGGAGATGTGGACGACGTCGTCAATACCGATCCGGTCCATGATCACCATCATGCTGAAGGCCCGCATGGTGGTCACATTCTGGAGTTCGGCGACTATCACGGAGAGATCGTGTACTCTGACGGTTTAGTCTCGGTCTATATTCTCGGTGATGATGCAGAGACCGCTGTTCCGTTAGAAGCGGCCACGTCAACTCTCATGCTGGGAGAAGGAGATGACGTAACCGTCATTGAACTGGCTGCGAATCCGCTCGAAGGTGAAGCAGAGGGGACGACGTCTCGATTCACATCTGCTGAGGGAGCGTTGCCTGAATCGGTCGACGACATCGAGGAAATCACCGGTCAGGTTGAAGTCAAAGCTGGTGACAAATCGATGACTGCAAAAGTGACACACGATCATGACCATGATCACGCTCACTGAGTGACTGCGGGCTGATCAAAGGTCGTCAGCAATGTTCTGATGCTTCCTGAGCAGCGGAATCAATTCCCGAGCTGTCTTGGAGTTGTCTTTCAAGATTCGTACGCAATACTTCAATTCAATGAATCTTGATCACTCAACTACGTGATTCTGAGTCGAGTGGGAATGAATTCAATGTTTGGGCAGTCGCTTATCAACGGATCAATGCATGTCGTTGAGTCACAACTTGCCCCAGCGAATTCGAGAAGTGAATTGACGCACGTCCACGTTGAACTAAAATCGCGTTTTGAGTCTTGACCATTTGTCGTGTCATTTGAGCACATTTGTTTGAAACCGTCTGCTGTTTGTTGAAAGAGGTTGCCCGGTGCAAGTCGCGATTACGTGTCGTCATGGTGAAATTAGCGAGGATTTTCGCGACTACATCACTCGCAAGGCGGAGAAGTTACTCCACTACTTCGAACGCGTGACAGCGATTCAAGTGACACTGGATTACGAAGGTGATCGAGTTCGCGTCGAAATGCTGGTTGATGCCGAACACAAACACGACTTCGTAACTCATCACGAAACAAGTGCTGACGAAGTGGGGCCATGTTTTGACCAGGTTCTGGCAAAGATGGAACAACAGATTCGAAAATACAAAGGGAAGCTGACAGATCATCGGCGAGACAAGCCACTGAACGAAGTTGTCTCGGATCAAGTTGTCGGTAGCGATGACGACGAGTAATCGTCATCAGGATTTTGTCGTTGAAACGACGCGCTAGATGTTCATGTTGTTTGGGAAGACGGTCTAATTCGAGTCGTCGCCGCAGCAACTCATTTTGAGATTTATTGACCAGGAACCGCGACACATGAAACTCAACGAGTTTGTCGTTCCAGATGCGATCCTTCCAGAGCTCAAAGCCGAGTCGAAGGAATCTGCAATTCGGCAGATGGTGGCTAGCCTCAAAGCAGCCGGCAAGATTCGGGAAGTTGATGAAGAAGCGATCGTTGCGGCGATTCTCAAGCGAGAAGAACTCGGTTCGACCGGTATCGGCCGCGGAGTTGCCGTCCCACATACGAAGCACCCTTCCGTCGAATCCATCATCGCCACAGTGGCTCTGTGTCACGATGGATTAGATTTTGAAAGCCTCGACGGAGAAGCAGTTTACATTCTGTTCCTGCTGATTTCTCCCCCCGACCGACCAGGTGACCATCTTCGCGGGTTGGAAACAATCACTCGATACTTGAAGAAAGACGACTTTTGTAGTTTCCTCAAGCAATCGACAACGCAGAAGCAAGTCGTCGATCTGTTGCAGGAAGCTGACGAAAACCTCGTGTAAAAATTCCGATTTCTAAACTCTTGTGAGAGATTCGCGGTAAGGGAATGGCATTCGAGGAATCCTGGTCAAAGTGAGGTTTCGTGCCGTCACTGAGAACTTGGGTTGTTTCGAGTCGCCACTGATTTCTCCAAAAGAAAGTCTATTCAGGACTCATGAATGGTTCGATTGTGCTCCGCCGAACGGTGCGACTCAAGATTACGCAGGGGCTTCACATTCGTGCATGCTCGAATGTGATTGCTCTCGTGGGTCGTCATTCGGGGCAGGTTCGAATCACCTATGGCGACAAGACTGCCGATGCTTCCTCAATGTTTGACCTCGTGCAGCTTGCCGCGGTTCCTGATTCGATGCTGGAACTGGAAGCAACCGGGGATGAAGCTGAGCAGGTCCTGAATGAACTCGAGGAATTGCTCTCTCGACCCGAAGAGCCATCGTAGTAATCGGTCGCGAGTAACAGATGGACCTCCATCGCGCAGGTGGACAGCCATCGAGAGTGATGACATACCGTTTCGAGGAATTCAATGCAGGTCAGACATGGGATTGCTGTTTCACCCGGTGTCGCGATTGGACCAGCATTTGTCTTAGGGGTTGAAGACTTTCGAATCCCCAAGGACTCAGTCAGCGTAGATGCTGTCGACGTGGAAGTGGAACGTCTCCACGCTGCTTTGGAAAAAGTCGCTCAAGAAATCGCGGCGAACGAGTCGCTGGCTGCCCAGCACCTCGGCAAAGAATACGCTTCGATCTTTGGAGCCCATCTACAGTTCGTACGAGATCCCAAGCTGATCGAGCAGATCGAACGACGAATCCGGGACGATCACGAATCTCCCGAGCATGCCTCATCTCAAATCTTGAGACGCTACGCGAAAGAACTTCAGCATCTTGGAGATCAGTATCTCGCCGAACGTGCTGCTGACATCTTCGATCTCGAACGCAGCTTGCTTCGACATCTTCTCGGTGAACAACGGGAAGAATTGTCGCACCTGACAACTGAAGTGATCGTTCTCGCTTACAACTTAACCCCCAGCGAGACTGCGGGGCTCAACCGCAAGTTCGTGCAGGGATTCGCCACTGAAAAAGGCGGCAGTACCAGCCACACAGCGATTCTTGCAGGCGCTCTGGAAATCCCGGCCATTGTCGGAGTCGGAGATTTTCTCACCGATATCTCCGGAGGTGAAACCGTCATTCTGGACGGAACTGAGGGGCGATTGATCATCGGCCCTGATGAGAAAACTCTCGAAAAGTACCGGTTGATCAAAGAGCGATTCCAGTCGAAGTCTCAGGCGCTCCGCAAACTCGGTGTGGGACAGGCGATCACGACTGATGGCGTTTCGATTGAGGTGTGCGGGAACATCGAATTCCCGGAAGAAGCCGATCAATGTAAGGAACGCGGGGCTGATGGAATCGGGTTGTACCGCACCGAGTTTCTGTACCTCGGTGCGATGGGAGAACGTTCCGAAGAAGACCATTATCAGGCGTATCGAAAAGTAATTGACACTTTCGGCGAACGACCGGTAACGATTCGAACACTCGACGTCGGAGCGGATAAAATCCCCGGCGCGATGAAGCATGTCTACAACGAAGTCAGTAATCCAGAACTGGGCTTAAGAAGTATTCGTGTCAGCCTCGAGTATCTGGAACTCTTCAAGACCCAATTACGTGCCATCCTGCGAGCCGCTGTGTTCGGAAATGCCCGGGTCATGTTTCCGTTGATTTCTTCGATTGGAGAGTTTCGACAAGCCAGAATGGTGTTTCGCGATGTCTGCGAGGACCTTGAAGAGCAGAAGATCGAACACAATCCACACATCCCGGTTGGGATGATGGTCGAAGTTCCATCGGCCGCGATCATGGCTGAGGAATTCGCTCACGAAGTCGATTTCTTCTCGATCGGCACAAACGATCTGATCCAATACACACTCGCTGCGGATCGATCAGATCCGATGGTCGCGAAGTACTACAATGGCAGCGATCCGTCGGTCTTGTTCCTCGTTCGTAGAGTCCTGTTCGCCGCTCGGGATGCCAAATTGCCTGTGGCGGTCTGCGGGCAAATGTCTTCGAATCCGATGTTCGTGCCGCTACTGATTGGAATGGGGCTGCGAAATCTCAGTGTGACTCCCCAGTCGGTCCCGATTATCAAACAACTTGTTCGAAACCTCTCCATCACTGAATGTGAAGAGTTGGCGCAAAAGTGCTATCAGCTTGATCTTGCGCGCGATATCGAGACCTTTCTGCGAGGAGAACTCAAACGATTTCTCCCGGATCGAGATTTGCCGTAGGGTGTTTTCCAAGCTGGGCTGTCGCAGCTTCAATTCTCTAAAGCGAATGTCCCATTCATCGCTCTTGCAAGTATCAAGATCGCTGGATGAGAGTTACTTCTGAGGGGGCAAATTCCGAGTAAAAACGGCGGAATATGCCTGTGACCTCTTCGTCGAGCCTGATCATCTTCTGGGCAGATTGACCTCAACGGCCGGAAGCGAGTAGTAAAGTCGGCAAACTGTTTCATGGATGGTTCTTTCGAATGCGTCTTGTTTGTGGACTCGTACTCTCTGCCCAACTCTGTTTCGCACTCAGTGCGTTCGCGGAGAGCGATGCGCCTCCACCTCCTCGCTTCATTGGATACGTGCAATCCGAACAGCCCGCTCCGCCAAAGTTTTTGGGGTTTGTTCAAAGTGATGCCCCTCCTCCGCCTCGGTTTGTTGGTTTCGTGACAGGGGACTTTCCGCCGCCATGCCGGCCTGTCCCGAAGCATGAGAGTCTTCCTCGAATTCTGGATCTGGAACAGCTTGTCCGGGAACAGAACGCTCGTACAGAGAGTGTGCGACCTACTCAGTTTGCTGAACCTCAACAGGTGCTGCAGACAGCTGGGCAGAGTGAATCTGAACAGTTAGTCCCAGCCACTCCGACTCCGAAGCTGGTTGAAATTCCCGCGCAGCCTCCGGTTGTTGCGGAAGCGTTCATCTCTTCTGATCCAAGTCCGGCGATTGAACCGCTTCCCGAATCGAAACCGGACCCGGCGAACATGAGCGTCCCGGTTCCTCCAGAAGTCGAAATGCCAGATCTGGCCCCGGTTCCCGAGCCAATGCCTTCGCCCTCTGCGACTCCGCCAGTGCTCGAACCGCAGCCATCACCAGCTGGTCCCGAACTGTTCTCTGATCCGGACCCGTTTCTAGCGATGGACTCGATTCCGCCACCAGTCGCTTCATCAGAGTTCCATCAGAATTGGATGGAAGACGATTGCTGTCCCGGGTCGTTCTCGGATGAGTGTCAGACTTGTCTGGGAACGAGCGATCTTGCTCCATTTATCGATCTGATGGTCATGCCGGGTTCAGAACGAACGGTGACTGAAATCCGCGGGATGCTTCCGCTCTGGGAAACGAACGACAGTCTCGTCTTTTCCGACCTGCGAGCTCAGTTCGACAGTGAAGATGCAAGCACCGGAATGTTCGGATTGGGATATCGTTGGATCGATGAGAAGGATTGGATTTGGGGTGTCTATGGATACTTCGATCACATGAACACCACCGACGACAACAGTTTCAACCAATTCACGACCGGGATCGAAGTGCTGACGCTCGAACGTGACTTTCGCATCACCGCTTACTTTCCAAATCAGGGTGGTGAATCGGCGGATCGTATGAGCGGCTTTTCGAACGGAACGATTTTCACTCACAACTTTCAAGAACGGGCCTACCGAGGTTTCGAAATCGAATACGGCTGCCGCCTTCTGCATTGGGGATGGCAGGACAGCCGGGAACTTCGCTGGTTCAACGGAATCTATCACCTCGGAAATTCCGCTTTCGGGTTTCGTTCTATCACTGGTCCGAAATCACGGCTTGAATATCGCTGCTACGCTCTTCCATGGCTGGGAAATCAGTCGCGGTTCGAAGCAGGTGTAGAATTGTCACATGACCAACTTCGTGACACGCAATTCTGGGGATTCGCGAGAATTCGAATTCCGCTCTCGCCAAAAGCAAATCAGCCGTTGCCCGATCCAATTCGGCGTCGCTTCGCCGATTTGCCGCGACGACAGATCTACTAGAGCAAGTTGCTCTTTCCTGTGCACACAAAATCAGAAAATGCTCTAACGTCGCGACATCAACGCCTGACATGCTCCATGAAGAAGGTCGCACAGTTGCATTCACCGACGATCTGCAGGTTCGGAGTATTGGAATTGTTGAAGGTCTCCGGCTGCCGACCGTGAGAGTGGATGATTGACCGACTCATAAACACGAGCGCGGTTCTCGAGCAGCCAGCCGATCCATGGGACGTTCGGCTCCAATGCTTCTAAAGCGATGACTGTTTTGTCGGGCGATAGAGATTCCGAAGCGAGGTATCGCAAGAGGAGACGCTTATCTTCGAGACGAAACATCGAAAACGGCTCTTCGAGTTCAGCGAAGATTGTCTCCGCTGCTTGTGGACTCACTTGCCCAGCACGTCCTGACAGGCGAATCAGCGAGTCGAAGAGGTACCAACTTCCCCAAGGATTCTGACGCAGTCTTTCGAACGCTGCGACCATATGCTCGATCGAGTCTTCCTGCTCACCTCGGTGCCATGCAGAGATGGCTTCAATTGCCGCAGCTTCGGTTTCGTTTTGATCGCGAACTGCTGCGAGCACTTCCTCTTCAATTTCTCGACCGGTTTCTGCCATGGAATGCGCGCAGATAAGAGTGTCGATCGGGCAGGACAAATCCGGTTCGGTTTGATCAAAGTACTTCGCGGCTTCCTCGTAGTCTTCATCGAGATATGCTCGGTATGCTGCGACGCGATCAGGATCGACAGATTCGGGTTCTTCATCTGTTGGAATCTCGCCTCCAAGGTGAAGTAACATCGCGAGTTGACGTCGAGCGATGGTCTCTTTCTGCTCATCGTCAACGGAAATCGGAAACGGATGACCGGACTGGTCGGATAGCTGATGCAGTTCGTGGATGGAAAATCGAGTCGACTTTCCAACCGTTAAAGCGAAAGCATACTCGAGGAGATTTCGATCGTCGGTGTTGAGTAATTCATTACTTCCATCGAGAAAGGCATCAATTGCATCATCGCCGCCCACATAATGAGCGAGGACACCGTCGAGGTCAGTCACTCGCCAGGCTTTCTGAAGTCCTTCCGACAGCGTCGGGTCCTGAAGACGTTCGATGAGTTGTTCGCGTTCAAAAGAGAAACTGTCTTTCGATTGACCGCAGACGAGAACCAGGTCTCGCGATTTCGTTCTCCAGATCTGTATAGAAGGGAAGACCGAGCGCAGCGTTGTCAGGACGGACTTCACCGTGCGTGGATCGACTTCGTACCCCTGAAGCCATTGAAGAAACAGACCGTCGCTCGACAATCGGGCAACGGCGGATTCGTAGAATTCACGCGTGTAGAGATTCGCAATGCCTGCCCGGTATGGGTTCGACGGCTCTGAGACGATGAGGTCGTACTCATTGGGCGTGGTCAGAAGGAACTCGCGAGCGTCGTTGAATTCGATATGAATTTTCGGATTGTTGAGGACGTCTCGATTCATCGGAGTGCAGAGTTCGGCCATGAACATGATGATCGGTTCGAGTTCGATCACATCGACGGATTTCATGCTGCGGCAGTCTGCCAGCCATCCTGCGGACTCGCCAGTTCCAAGACCGATCACGAGTCCGCGTTGAGGGTCGGGATGCAGGAGTGGGCCAATCAATCCGAGACCGATCTGTGTCCCCGCGTCACCATAGGCGTTCCCGTCGCTCTTACCGTTTACCAGGAAGGCGAGGCTGTCGGTCGCAGTGACAGCCACACTCGATTCGAGTCCTTCTCCCTCCCAAAGTGTTTGTCGACGCTTTTCGTTGATGAATCGCTGTTCCGCGTTTTGTCCGGTTCCGTTCAGCTCAGCGCGGCCAGCTCCGATCCCGGAGTGTCTCCAGACGGCGGTTGGTCCAATGAACAGCGTTGCACAGCCAGCTAGTAGTGTCGTGACAACCGCAGGGCTGAGCCAAACTCCTTCCTCTCGTCGACCGGCCAATGCGAGCAAACAGGTGAGTCCGATCAGAATCCAGATACAGACAATCCACAACCCGGGAGCTGTGAGCAAAGGAAGCAGGAGAAAGCCGCCGGCGAGCGATCCGCAAATCGCACCCAATGTATTCGCAGCGAAGGTCAGCCCGACTTGGCGACCCACGTTTTCACGACCAGTCCCAGCGACTGCAATCAATACAGGAAATTGAAACCCTGAAATGATCGCTGGGGGCAGAATGACGAAGCCGCCGATTTGAAACCAGTTCCAGACTTGTTCAGAGAAGGTGTCGACTCCCTGCTGTTGCTGTTCCAAAACCCACAGGGCGATGCGGTCTCCATAGAAGAATGGGAGTGCGATGAAGAAGGCTTCGAGAGCGCAGGTTAAAGCCAGCAGTCGATGCGTCGGCCTGATCCAGCGTGCTAAGAGTGAATAGGCAGCACCGCCGATCCCGATTCCCAAGAGGGCCAGGCAGAGAATGAGTCCGAAGGTGTAGGTCGTTCCGCCAAGCAGTGGGCCAAGCATGCGGTACCAGACCAATTCCATCAGAAAGAAAACACAGCCGACAAAACCAGATGTGAGGCAGACGGTCACAAATTGGCTGGAGGTCGCTTCTTTTGTAGTCGAATCCGTCGTTGTTCTATCAACTTCCTGTGGGTGTTCTTCAACTGGAGCTTTCGAATAACGAGCGGAGAGGAGCAGTGCCACACTCGCGAGTCCAGCATTGAAAACGCACGCTGTCCAGAGTGTCCAGCGCCCTCCCCATGCTTCCAGAAGGTAAAAGTTCGCAATCCCCGCACCGAGTACAGCACCGAGCGTGTTCATTCCGTAAACGAGCGCGACTCCGCGTCGATAAGGGTCTTTCGGCGAGGAGACAGCTTTCGCTGCGGCGGGGAGCGTCCCTCCCATCAAGATTGTGGGAACACCAAGGATCAGAGTGGAGAACAGAAGTCGGAGCCCTGTCGCCGTCGGAAATCCGAGTGTCGCTTGCCCTCCGAGGCCCAGATATATCGAGCGTGATAGTTCAATCAGTAGCGGGCTGATGGCAGCTGAGAGAGCAATGCCAGCTTCCAATCTTCCATACACTCTGAGCGGAGCTGGGTTACGATCGATGCGGCGACCAAGCAAAAAGTTACCGAGCCCCAGTCCTCCCATGAAGATCGCCAGGACCGCAGCTGAGGCGGAGGTTGTCGCGCCGAAAATCAATCGAAGTTCGCGAATCCACACGACTTGAAAAACGAGTGCACAGGCACCCGAACAGGTCAGTAATGTTGCAACAACGAGCGGAGGAACAACAGCTTCTTTGGCGACAGATCTCACGATAGTCAGGGGACCGTTTCGAGTGTGCGAGCAAGTGGCGAGGGGAGCAATCTCTTCTGATTGCCAACAGCAAAAGAGTCTACCCAAGTGAATCTGCGACCAGAAGGGACTCAGTGTAAAGATCGTGTTAAGGCAAGGTTACGTTGACAAGTGTTTCATCAGGTGAGGTGAATTGTAGCTGTGATTCGACATTTGGACCGACGGCTCCAAGCTGGACCTCCAGTTTCCGATGCATACGATTCTTGCAGTCTCAAGCAGGAGGAAAACACGATGAACTGGTTGAATCAATATTTGCTGCGGACGGTCTCTTCTGACGGCCAGCCGCAAGGAAGTTCCGGACCTTCTCCGAATACCGCGCCTGTCGAGAATTCTGACGTTCTGGACGCGTACTCAGCAGCTGTTGTGGGCGTTGTTGAAATGGTTTCCCCAGCTGTCGTGAGTCTGTGGGGACAGCACCGCAACGGCCAGCAGGGAAATGGGTCCGGCTTTCTGATCACTCCCGACGGGTACGCAGTCACGAACAGTCACGTCGTCGACGGAATCCAGAAAATGGTTGCGGAGACGATCGACGGGGATCGTGTGGAAGCGGTCCTCGTTGGTAATGATCCAGCGACTGACTTAGCTTTGTTGCGGTTGGAGTCCAGTGATTTCCCATATGCAGCTATCGGCGATTCGGAAGCTCTCAAAGTGGGACAACTTGTCATTGCGATGGGCAGTCCCTTGGGGCTGCATTCGACAGTTTCAACCGGCGTCGTCAGTGCTCTCGGAAGGAACATGCGCGGCAGCGATGGTCGACTGATCGAGAACATCATACAGCATGCTGCTCCCATCAATCCGGGGAATAGTGGCGGTCCGCTGGTTGATTCACGGGGACGAGTGGTGGGGGTGAACACAGCCATTGTTCAGAATGCCCAAGGCTTGGGATTCGCTGTTTCAAGCGCGACCGTTCAGTGGGTGATCGGTGAACTTCTGCAGCATGGAGAAGTTCGACGTCGGCAGCTGGGCGTGACAGCGCGAATTCGGCATCTCCCTCGCTCCATGGTTCGGGAGTTCGATCTTCTCTCCCCGTCTGTCGTGGAAGTTGTTGACTTTGACACGAATGGAGCAGCAGGACGAGCTGGAATCCGACGAGGAGACTGGATCGTGTCGATCAATGATCGGATCACCGAAAACATTGACGACATCCATCGAATTCTGGTGCAGGTGTCTTCGAGAGAGGAACTCGAAGTTCGACTGATCAGAGATGAAGAGATCATGACGATCCCGTTGATCGTCGACTAAGCAAGTGGCTCTTCACTGTGGACTCGCTTGCGCGGTCGCGTTCATGAAGACGCTGAGTTAACTCGTTCGAGTCAGTGCAAACTAAATTTTAAATCGCTCTAAATGAAAAGATCCTCGTCCCAAGTGGGGCGAGGATCTTGTTTTGATTTCTGAGTCTATCGCTTTTTCGGAACACGAATGACTTGCGGTTCAGGATCGAAGACGAACAGACGAGTTTCATTGCGATTTTTCCCGAATCCGGCGATCGAAAGATGGACCGGCTGGAAGTTCTGGGCTCCATTGTCGAATGTCACAAGACGTGGGCTGAAAGCTTCCATGTACTTTTTGATCGCTGGGTCATTCGGAGAACTGAACGATCCAACGCTCACAAACGACTCATGTCGATCGTGCCAAACGTACGCTTCGACTTCGTTCAAGATTCCGGGAGACTTGTTCAAGCCTTCGTCGTAGCGACCACGAAGAATTGTCACGAGTTCCTGAGCCGACTCCCCAGCGTCATCGAGGTCGTTGTCCTTCAGAAACTGAGTGATAGAAGGGAGTTTGTCACCCGGTTTGACGGTCGCGCTTTTGCCGAGGAAGCGTTTGACGACGAGAGTGTACTCGCCGGGATTATCGTACAGCGAATGCTCCTGTCCGCTGTTCAGGCGAACCAGCAGCGGATCTTGTCGGTTCTGCTGAACTTCTTCAGGGGAGAGAAGCGGATTGATCGTCAGAAATGCCCCACTGAGCGGAGTTGGACGTGCTTCGGTCGCCTGGAAAACAACACCGGTCTGCAGACACTCTGGGTTAAGTTTCTTCACCCATTTCAATGAGTCCTGAGCGAGTTTGTCGTCGATGTCATCGTAGTTGCCAGCGATGACCAGAACGGAACGAATGCGTCGCAGGTTTTTCTTGTACTCTTCGCGGCCGAGCACATCTTTGACTGTCACTCGCTGCTGGTCAGGATCATGAACATACATGTAAGCTGGCATGCCCAGCTTGCGGAGTTCGATGATCAACTCGTGTGCAGCCTCTTCAGGAGACTTCCCTTTGCGAGTGACACCGTCAGGCGATGCAGAGTGAAATGTCGCGACGCTGATCATCCATGGGCCGCGATTTTTCGTCAGCTCATATTTTTTTCCGGGATCCGCTTCGATGCTTGCGGCGTTCGCAGATGAACCCAAAATCGACGTGCAAAATGCCAATGTCATCAGAGACAGAAACAATCTCGCGACCATAACACCCTCCGTGTGCTGATCTGGAGTTGATAGAAGAGAGAGAGAGAGAACTGGATTTCCTGCCGAGAAAACCTGCCTGACATCCAGTCAGTACACAATCTCCTCGTTTTTGCAGAAAACATCCAATTCGGCTTCAGGTTTCTATCAGCTATCGAAAGTTGTGTCCAGACGGGTCTTTGAACAGACTCCATCTCGGAAAACACAGACGAATTCGCGATCAACCGTCAGATCCGGGGCTAGGTTCGTCATCAAGAAAGTGACGAAATCGTCGCGTCCTAACGAGTTGCGATCGGCCAGTCTTCGCCAAGTGCGGTCTGCTGAATACGCGTCAGTTCCTCGATTCCTGCGGCTGCGAAGTCGAGTTGTTGATTGAGTTGTTCGCGAGAAAAAACTGATCGCTCTGCGGTTCCCTGAATTTCGATGATATTGCCGTCCCCGGTCATTACAGCGTTCATGTCGACATGAGCGGTGCTGTCTTCGGGATAGTCGAGGTCGAGAACAGGCACGCCTTCGACGACACCCACGCTCACAGCTGCGACTGAGTTGAGAAAGACGGCATTCGGATCGAAGGTTGGATCTTCAACGCTCCGCACGGCATCAACGAGTGCGATGAAGCCGCCTGTAATGCTGAGCGTTCGGGTTCCGCCGTCTGCCTGAATGACATCGCAGTCGACGGTGATCATGCGTGGGCCGAGAGCTTTGAAATCGATGACAGCTCGCAAGCTGCGACCGATCAGGCGTTGAATTTCGGTGCCGCGTCCATCGGTGCGTCGCGATTTGCGAGGAGACGTACTTCCGGGAAGCATGTTGTATTCGGCGGAAACCCATCCGGTGGGATTCTCGCTGTTCAGCTTCCAGGGAGGAAGGTCTTCGCTGAGGCTGGCAGAACAAAGAATCGTTGTCTGGCCAGCACTGATGAGAACCTTCCCCGGAGCTGATCCAAAGTAAGGACGTTCAATCTGAACAGGGCGGAGTTCATCGGGCCGGCGCCCATCGTGACGTGACATAGCTACTCATTCGATTCGCAGATTGGTTTGATTCGGGAGCGGCTGACAGTTCCTGATCGACGCAGTGGTTGAGCATACCGCAGTAGAAAATTGACGTGATCGCTCAACGCACTCGTGTGCAGGAGTCCTGAAGCTGTTCCCAAAGTGCCGCAGAATCGAGGAGTGTAGAAACCTTCGTGCTTGTCCGAAAGGAGAGCGCAAATCAAATGTCAGAACGATGAATCATCGCCGCTGGCGATTGCTTGAGACAGGAACCACTTTGGATGACCCGATCGTCTGTCCGGCTCGCTTGTTCTGCTGACTTCCGTCGCTCGGTTTCTGAAGGAATCGCGGCAGAACAAGATTCTTGTAGAAGCTGTAGTCCGCCTGCTGTGACTTCTTGCGAAGAATGTCGCCCAAGTTTTCATCCGAACCGATGTGGACAAAGTGTGGAATGTTCGTTCCCGACGACTGCCAGGCAACTTTGCCTTCGTAGACGAATTCGATTTTCGTGTTGTAAACCTGAACGGTATAAGTCCCGAATCGGGTGTAAGTCATCTTCTCCTGTTTCGGTCCCGTCACAGTGCACTTAATAGTTAACGGGGCAGAGTCTGTCACCTGCACGTCGAGGTCTGAGAGCTTCTTCCTGAGGTCAGCTTCGACTTCCGCGCGATGCTGTCCAGAGATGCCGTTCAGGTCGAGCCGGACAGATGATCCTTGTCGGAAGATGAACAGGTCCGGCTGATTCAATGCAGCATCAAGAGCATCCAGCGCTGCATCGTGTGGAATCAGTGTGGGCATGAGAGCTCCGCCTTGCTTATGCGGGCTGACTGCAAAAAACGTGACCCCGCCGATCGCATCGACTGAACCAGCCCCTTCGTAATCCCAGAGCTTAATCATGTTTTCCAACTCGATGAGATAGCGACCGCCAGCGAGCACGAAGTCCTCATCGGAGAATTCCAGCTTGCCGTTAATGTTCAGCCCGGGAGTTTCGAAGTCTCGGTAAAGCTCACCTGTTTCTGTGTTCCAGATGAGAATGGAATTGAACGCGATACAGCCGAGTTGTTTTCCGGAAGGGCTGAACGCAAGATTCGGCCACTGAAGTTTGCGGGGAGTGCTTTGCAGGCAGATGACTTCACGACTTTGTGTGTCGAAAAGGCCAATCTTTTCACCGGTTGAAAACGCGAGGGTTTTGCGATCGATGGACAGAGCAGGGCGGGATCCGCCATCGACTTTGAAATCACAAATCGGTTGGAAACTCTTCATGTCCCAGAACGCGACGATGCCCCCGGAACTCTTCGTGACAAAAGTATCGCGGTCGATGAATGCTGCCCAATTGAGATCGTTGTTGCTCTTCCAGTCATCCTGATGAGGAGTCACGATCCGTTCGACATCGATTGAGCGTCCCTGAATCTTCCACAATTGAAGTTCGTTGCTGTTACCAAATCCGAACTTCGTGGTTCGCATCAGGAGGGTGGCCCCGTCGTCGTGAAGAGCGAGAGGCACAAAATTCCCGGGGTGTGTCACTTCGCCCGTGCTTCGACCCGATTGCAAATCGCAGACGACCAGTCGTGTGACAGCATCATCTTTTCCGCCTGGACGATCAGCGACAAAGCCAACCACAGCCTTGCGGGCGACAGTATTGATCGCGAGACCTTTGATCCCTTCAAAAAACTCCTGACGAGACGGAAGGCCGACGTTTTTAGGGATGAAGTCGAGTTCCTGATCCCCTTCGACACTGAAATCCCAGCCATCGCCAGCGAGTCCGACATCAATATGTTCGGACTGATCCCAGTCGACCGTCACCTCAACCGATCCGGAGCGGACCCCTCCGGATCGGTTTGGAGCCGGCGCCGCCTGACCGGGTTGATCTTCCTTGACCATGAATGGGTTGTCGTCCTCAGCGACTTTGAACGGGTTGTTCTTCAAGTCGTCCAGGTAGTCCTGATCCTCTTTGCTGAGCTTCGAAATCGGAATCTCAATGCTCTTTCCGTCAGCTCGTTCGAGCTTGACGATATTGCCTTCCGTGCTGACGTACTTGGCCTCAATTTTGAAGCGACCGGTCGCATCTTGCCATGTCCGAATCTCTTCGGCATTCGCCAGGGTATTCATCCCGATGACGATCAAAGAGACCGCTGCGAGTCGGAACGTCAGGTCGTTCATCATCTGTTGAATGGAGCCAAGCATGAGAAATCCTGAGAACAGTTGATCGTAGAAATATGTGTTGATGACTTTCGTTTGTAAGTTCTCGAAAGGCAGTCGTCAAGCGCGGTCTCAAAGATTGGTGATCTCGTCGAAGAAAACTTCGTCTCTGGTCCGTTCATGCGGACATCACCGAGCCATTCCTATTCCGAGGTCTTGCCTCGGTTCTCAGCGTCGGCACGGATTTTTTTCTTCATTTCGTTGAGACGATCAGGCCACACAAACTTGGGAGCTTCATCGGGATTGTAACCTGCAAGGTGACCAGAAAGTCGTGTGACAGGTTTTGTGTAGACGAGTTCTGTTTCTCCGAAGACCTCTTCGCAAAGAGCAGCCAGCCCCGGATCGTAGTCGATCAGTTCTTGGCGAGTGTTGACATGGTTGTGATCATGATCGTTCTCACGATTGTTGCCGAACCACGACTGCACACCCTCTGCAAAATATTCATGATGATTGGTCGAAGCGTATTTGCCTTTCCAAAGACCTGCTTCCATTGCTTGCTCGAATGTCTGCTTGAGACGCGGGTCAAACGTCGGATCGATTTCGACCAAGCCTCGCAAGTGAATATTGTGTGCGAACTCATGGATGAGAATACATTCCGTCGAATAAGGATCACCTTCGAAGGCCAACAGGTTCTCCTCGCCGCACGAACAGACCGGATCAGTTCTCGATCCTCCCAATCCCCGCGCCCGTGCATCCCAGAAGTCTTTCGGTTTCAGATGCGAATGTTCGGGCACATCGGTCGTCAACTCGTCGTACGCCATGACGATCAACCTCGAACCGCTGTCGATCATCGCTTGTTTGACATCCGGCCGATGGGCCAGCATTTGATTGACAAGATACCCCGCTTCCTTCAGCGCATAATCACTGACACGCTCAGAACTGACGATCGGATATCCATTCGCGCTCAAATACTTCGCGTAGAACGAATCAAGTTCCATCTCCGCCGGAGGAGCCGAAACCTTCAGCGGCTCACTAGCCTGCGAACCGACCTCCGCCGCCGCTGCGATTAGATGAGCACTTCCCAGCAGCGCAATGACGCAGACGATGGAGCGACACAGCCGCATAAGTTTTGTCCTCAAGTAGAATCGATCACTGGAAAGAGAAATTGGCTGCGGGCGCGTCAGAGTTCAAGCGATTTCAGGCACGGATGTTGAACTGGCTCGCATTGAGTTTGGGCTTTCGAAGCCCGCTTAGTGTTTTTAATTTGCCTGGCTGTCTTGGATTTGTTATCTCTGATGCGTGTGTGGGCGGTCAACCTTTAACCAGGAAGTCACACGATGGGTGAGTTCTTACTTTCTGTTGTTCGCGACGTCTCTTTTATCCAGTCAACGATTACGTAGCTTGGGCTAAAGTCTTCGAGCGACTCGTCGTTTGAGTGTGTCCTATCAGGTTCGTCTCGACTTACGACGACGAAGGCACTCCGCGATTCCGGTTTTTAGAGCACATTGTAAGTCGTCAGGGCTGCATTGCATCAAAGAATCGTGCAGTCCGCTTTCGAATGTGCAGAGTTGTCTAAGAAGACTTGAAGCTGAGATCTACTTGGCGTGCCGCTTTTTAAGAGCGTTAAAGCGCATCGAAATTCCATGGAAGGGGCGTCCGAATGAGACCGAACAAGTACTGGTGGGGAGGACTGGGCTGCCTGGTTCTCGCGATTGGCTTCTGCTTTTGGTTCTTTCAACCTCCGCGAATGACCGAAGCGACTCAGGAGTTGTTTGAAGCGGCGCATCGTCGACCTGAACTGAACCTGACCGATCCCTTGGTTCAGGCGGCGATGCTCAACGACCAGCCGTTTGAATCAGAGTCGCACTCGTATCCAACGAACTATGACCATCTCCTTAAAGTGAGTTTCGACGAGCTTCCGAGAAGCCAGTTTTACACAGCTCGAATGGTCATCGTGGTACCGAGGCCTGTTGACGCGACTCCGGAGGACTTTCAAGTTGTTGATGGAATCGCTGATTTCACAATTCCGGTGAAGCCACCTTCACAAGATCCGTTTGGAAGCGAATACACGAGCGACCCGTTCAAATTTCGATTGAAACCGGGCAAATATCGAGTGCGTTATCTGTTGCAAACACGAGTGATGGACCTTGAGAACGAACCGCTTCCAGAAACGGTTGCTCTCGGCGAGGGAAACCTCACGATCGTTGAGTCAGACGAACCGGATGCACGCGACTTGATTGTTCCTCTCTCCGAGGATCATCCGATTCTGTGGCCAGATGGAACGCCGCGATGAGTATCAGGAAACATTCATCAACAACATGGATGCGGAGGGAACATTGAAGGTTCAAATTGGAATTGTCGGGGCAGTCGTGGTCGTTGCATGTCTTGTTTACTGGCTCATGCAGCCGGCCCGCTTGACAGACGCTGCCTTTGAACAGTTCAAGGCAAAGCATGCCCGGCCCGAACTTAGTGAGAAAGATGAGTCTGTTCAGAGTTTTACTTTGAACGGACTCGAACTTTCAGATGCTTCTCACACTTATCCGACGAACCACGAGCATGTGTTTCGTGTGGTTTTGAATGAACAGCCAGCTACGGAACACCCGGTTTTCAGGTACGTGGCAGTTGTTCCAAGGCAAGCCACGGCTACGGAAGAAGACTTTCAGTTGATTGACGGAGTGGCGGAGTCCTGGATTTCTGTTCAGCCGCCGAAGACTGACCGATTCAGTCTCGAATTGACGAGTAGGCCGACGAAGTTCCGTCTGCAACCAGGGGAATATCGAGTCAGATATTTCTTACAAACTGACGTCATGGATCTAGAGAACGAACCACTTCCAGAAACAGTCGCCCTCGGCGAAGGGTTTATCACGATAGTTGCTTCTGAGGAGCCGGATCAGCGTGAGCTTCACGTCCCTCTTGCAGATGATCACCCGGTCCTTCGAGAAGATGCCTCTCCTCGATAGACGCAAAGGAGTCAATCATGAGACGGAATTCGAGAGATCGTTCGCGAGCTCGAAATGGATTTACCGTTGTGGAACTCATGGTCGCAATGGGTGTGATCGGAGTCCTTCTCGCGATCACAATTCCCGCCGTCCAGAGTGCCCGAGAGTCCGCTCGTCGGACGCAATGTCTGTCGCACGTCAAGCAAATTGGTCTGGCGTTCCATCAGTTTGAGGAAGTCTACGGCCACTTCCCCGGGGCGATTGTCAATCGAGAATACTGGAACGTTCAAGTGCTCCCGTTCCTGGAGCAGGAAAAACCGATCGTTGTAAACGGCAAGACGATGAACCCGGTCTCGTCACGGGAAGTCATGGCGTGTCCCTCCGATCCGGAAAGCACCGGAGCCGGGATGTACGAAAGCTACCTGATGTCGGACGGCACGAATCGACATTTTCGGGATGGGTTCAACTCGAATCAGTTGAACGACCCGATCTCACCTCGTGATGTCACTGATGGCCTGTCTACGACTCTTGCTCTTTCTGAACGTCTCGTCTCGCTCGGGGGCACCGCTCAATCTTACATTCCTTTTGACAGTCTCCAATGGAATCACCGGCTGATGCTCCGAACGAGTGTCTTTCATGAAGATCTCGATGCTTTTGCAGAGGAGTGCGAAACCCGTTCCCATCTTCCTCGATATACACTCTACGACGAAGAGGAATTTACGACTGTTCAGACCCCCAATCGTAACAGTTGCACAAACGGAGATCTCAACGACCTTCGGTCGGGGTCGTACGCTGCCGTGACCGTGACCAGCCTGCATCCCGGCGGCGTCAATGTGGGGATGGGGGACGGTGCCGCTCGATTTATCGCGGACACCATCGATCGCAATGTCTGGCGGGCTCTGGGAACTCGAAATGGAAACGAAATCATTCCAGGGGATAATTTCTGAGCGAGCAGTGAAGTTGTACTCGTCGAAGCAGGCAATGGCCTTAATGTGCAGAAGGAAAGAACTACTGCGATTGGATCATCCGTGGAAGCGATCTCAGAAATCGATCGAGTGCTTTGTAGTAATTGTTTGACTGGGGATCGTTGTGGTCGGCGCCGGGAATTCGGATGAACTTTTTGGGGGCAGGGGCTGCTCGAAAGAGTTTTTGACCTGCGGCGAATGGTATGAGCCGGTCGCGGTCGCCGTGGCTGATCAGGAAGCTCGTGTTGATCTCTGAGATCAGTTCGACGGAGTGGAGTTTTTCGTCCGGAATTAGAAATGCGAACTTCGGGGCGTGCAGTTCTGCGACTCCCCGGTAAGAAGCGAACGTGCTTTCCAGAATCATCCCGCGTGGGGGGAGGACAGCGGCGATTTGGATGGCCATGGCCCCCCCGAGTGATCGCCCCATTAGTACGATCTCGGACTCAGGGATTTGGGCGATCTCAGCAAATTTGGCCCGTGCTGCGAAGCTGTCAGCAATCGCTCCGTCAACTGTCGGGAGCCCCTCCGAACGTCCATAGCCTCGGTAATCGAATATCATCACGCTGAGCCGATGTTGCTTGGTGAGCTTCTCAAGAAGTTGAGCGCGATCGCTGAGGTTCTTACCGGTCCCGTGAAGATAGAGGACATGCGCGACGGAACTGGGAGCGGGGCAAAACCAGCCATGAAGCTTCGTGCCATCCTCAGATTGAAACTCGACGTCTTCGAAACGCAGATTCATCGGACTCCAGTTTCCTTCTGGAAATCTGGAAGGACGAAACAGGAAGACTTCGTCCAGCGACGGCCCACCTGTTGGTGAGTCTTGAGCCATCAAGTCTGGAGCGGTTGCAAACTGAACGATGATTGTCAGTAGCGCGAACTGAATCTGCTTTGCCCGGAACATCATCAGTGGGAACCCATGGTCAATGGTTTGCCAGTCAATTGAAGATGACGATGAGTGAGTTGATCACTGAATCATCGGAGATGAACATCAAAAGAAAAAGCCCCAACGTCCAAGTTGGACATTGAGGCTTCCAGGAGTGGAGAGGACTCGTTGCACCCAAAGTGAGAGGCCCCACTTAGATTCCCGGAATCTCCAGGTTCTCTTCAGTGGCGATCTTTCGAATCTTCTGCATCGCACGGGCTTCAATCTGACGAATCCGTTCTTTGGTCACCCCGAACCTCGAACCAACTTGTTCGAGTGTTTCCGGTTCGGAACCTTTCTCCAGTCCATATCGATGAAGGATGATTGACTTCTCACGGTCGTCGAGGTGTTCCAGGATCGACATGATGACTTCGTGCTGTCGCGCGTTAGTCACCTCATCGTAGAACTGACTTCCTCGATCATCTTCGGAGAAGTGGAATACTTCCTCGTTCCCGGTTCGGAATCGATCGAGAACCTTGTTCTCTGCCGGAATCGAACGGGCGTAGTTCTTCATGATCGCCCAGGTGGCGTAGGTCGAGAACTTGTTCCCTTTGGTGTAATCGAACTTCTCGATCGCACGCATCAACGACATGTTTCCGTCGCTGACCATCTCGAAGAAGTTGACGGTCGGCTTCATGTGTCGTTTGGCGATGGAAACGACGAGTCGCAGGTTACTGCGAATCAGGAAGTTCTTGACCGCGACCGCTTGATTGATCAGGTCTTCAAGCTTGTCAAGTTGCCGACTTTTCGGCTGCTTGAGGTCGATCTGTTCTTGTAGTTCGGCAGCTTTGAACTTCAGGTAGTTCATCTTCCGGAAGTAGTACCCTTCCTGCTCCCGTGTCAGAAGCGGAACGGTGTACAAACTGGCGAGGTATGGAGGCAGTCCAGGAGGAGCCTTCATAACGCGGCCGGATTGTTCAACTTCTGGCGGTGGTCCGAGAATTTCCCGTTCTTTGCCGTCTTCGTGAAACTCGGGGCTGTCCATGAACGCGACCGGGCTACTGAGCAGAATCGAAGCTCGCACTTCGTTCACAATTCGGTAGACGCTGGTCTTCGTGCGACAGAATTCTTCCGCGAGCAACTCAACAGACATCCCGTTGATGAAGCGTTGGTAGATCTCCATCTTGCGGTCATCGGTCAGTGGAACAGTCGAATTCGGGAACACTGCGTTCTCGGGGTTTTCTTCGTCGTATTGCTTGATTGTGTACCGAATCGCTTCTGGCGATCGGTTGAATGCGCGAGAGAGCCGCTTACTGACTTCCGACGGACACGCACCATGAATGGCGAGCCGGCGGGCTTTGGCGATCATCTCTTGGCGTTCAGTTTCTGTAATCTGTGAGAACTTGGAGCCTCGCTGAATTTCGGTATGATGCTCGTTGACGAATCGATCGACGGATGAGCGGAGGAAGCCGACACGTGATCGATTTCCGAAGCGGAATCGACGACTCACAAGTCCGCGTTTTCGCCAGCGATCAACGGTCTTCGTTGAAACGTTGTACTCTTCGCTCAGATCATTGACGGTCAAAACGGGTTCGCCAGCCTGTTCGACGGGCAGGTTTGTTGTTGCCGAGAGTTCTTCGACGAATAGTCGGAGGTCATGAGCCAGGTCGCCGCCGTCAATCGACAGGTCTGGATATTTGTCAGGGCGGAATGTCGTTAGCTGTTCGCAGAGATCCTGATATCGATAGGAGCGATCTTCATCGATCTGCGTCAGAAGTTTTTCTGCGCGATCCATTTGCTCGAGACGCTTATCAATCGGAGCGTATCGTTTCTGCTGTTCGGTCAGTTGTTTCATGACCGGATGATTGAACTTCTCGCTCATCACAAAACCCTTTCCACAGTCACCGCTTCACATTCGTCTTGAACTGAAACCGTGAATCAACAGCGACGTCTTCTGAGAAATCTCATTGTCGCTGATTATTTGTTCGAAATCTTTCTTTATGGCTTGAGCAGAGGACTTTGGTTTCCCCATGCATGCTTAATGTTGCCGTTCAGGTGTTAGTACGGGTGAAGAGACGTTGGGATTACTAAAAAAGTTCGCATGCGAACAATATTTCTGAGAAAAGGTTCCCTGGTTCTTAACAGACCGCTCTTGAGAGAGCAGAGGGAGCGCCCAACGAAAGAAACTTCCTAAGATTGTTGGAAGTTGTTTTTTGGAAACATGTTGAGGCGAATTCGAAGCACTCGCTCAGTGTGTCATCTGACGGAAAGAAGTGTGTCAGATTGATGCAAATTCGATCAGTGTGGGACAATTCGCCACTTCGACATTTTTCTGTGACGAGGAAGTCCTGGAAGAATGGGAAGTCAGCGTGTTCCCGAGATTGTACGAAATCGACCACCTGCTATTTCCACAGGTGGTCATTTGTGTACTGGATTTGCCGGGCAAGAGAGTTTGAGTTCAGAAAAGACTCTTCACGCGCTTTGTGGTGCTTGCCCGAGGTTCGACGCATCCATTCAAAAGCGAGTTAGTGATCGCAAAATCGCTTCGCGATCACCAACACATTGAGTCAATTCAAGAGGCCCGTCAACTTACTGTGTGAATCAGCCGGGGATGCCACGCATTCGCAGGAAACCTGCAATTCCGATGACCACAAGCCCCAGCGTGATCGTGATCGTCATCCACATTTTGCTGTTTTGTCGCATCTTCTCGAAAGCTGCTGCACGTCCTGGCAGGACCGAAGCGATGAAGAAGATAACGAACGCGATGAGAATCTTGATTCCCATGAACATGTGATATCGCTTGTCGCCTTCATGCTCTGGAAGTGCGACCACGAGATAGTTGTAGAAGCCTGAGAAAATCAGCAGTGCGATGGCCAGCCCGACCAGTTGCCGCCAGCTCTTCATCAGCCGTTCTTTCATCGTCGCGTGTTCGTTCTCAGGGAGTTCCGAAGCGGCGGGTTGAACGATGAATTTGAAGAAGATCGCTCCTCCGAGCAGAATGATGGCTCCGAGGATATGGAGAATGCGTGAACTGACTTGAATCGGGAAAGCGTCCATCGAGTGCGTTTCCTGCTGAGTAAGGCGATGCGGTTTGTGCTGTTATAGAGACGTTGATCTCTGGATGGTAGGCGGGAGGGTTTGAATTCTCAGGCATCGTTCTGTACTTTTCTCACAGTTGAATTCAGATCAGTCTTCGTTCATTTATTCGATTTCCGCGAGAGGAGTATAAGATGGGTCGTCCTGTTACCTTGTTCACTGGCCAATGGGCGGATCTACCGCTGGAAGAACTCGCTAAAAAGGCCAAAGGGTTCGGGTACGATGGATTGGAACTCGCCTGTTGGGGAGACCACTTCGAAGTCGACAAAGCCCTCTCTGACGACACTTACTGCGCGAAAAAACGTGATCTTCTGGAACGCCACGATCTCAAGCTCTTCGCGATTTCCAACCACCTCGTCGGTCAGGCTGTCTGCGACAACATCGATGAACGCCATAAGTCGATTCTTCCAGAATACGTTTGGGGAGATGGTGACCCTGCCGGAGTCAACGAACGAGCCATCGAAGAGATGAAGAACACCGCTCGCGCTGCCCAGAAGCTGGGAGTGGGAGTGGTTAACGGTTTCACCGGTTCCAGCATTTGGCATCTGCTCTACGATTTCCCACCGACACCGAAGTCGATGCTCGATGGTGGATTTCAGCAGTTCGCCGATCGTTGGCATCCGATTCTTGACGTCTTCCAGGAATGCGGAGTGCGTTTCGCTCTGGAAGTTCACCCGACTGAAATCGCCTTTGACATCTACTCAGCCGAACGAGCACTGGCTGCGATCGATCGCCGCGAAGAATTCGGATTCAACTTCGATCCAAGCCACTTGATCTGGCAGGGAGTTGATCCGGTCGAGTTCATTCGAGCATTCCCGGACCGAATCTACCACGTGCACATGAAAGATGCTGCGACAACTCTTAACGGACGCAGCGGAATTCTGGCCAGCCATCTTTCCTTCGGCGATCCACGACGCGGCTGGGACTTCCGCAGCGTGGGACGTGGCGGAGTTCGCTTCGAAGAAATCATTCGCGCTTTGAATGCCGCTGGATATCCAGCCGACATGCCACTCTCTGTCGAGTGGGAAGATTCCGGCATGAACCGAGATCAAGGTGCCGCAGAAGCTGCTGACTTCTGTCACAACATTGATTTCGAGCCAAGCAACGTCGCCTTCGACGCAGCATTTGCAGAATAGATCTGATTGCAATTGCCTCTGAGGCAACACAAGCCAGCGAGCCATTCTCGATCGTCGATCAGGATGGCTCGCTTTGTTTTTTGAGAGTGCGTTCAGGCGAGTGATGAGAAATCACAAAACGTGGTCTAGCCGCCAACACCGGTCGAACCGTCGACGGTGACGCTTCGTCGTTTCGGGATGAATTCAATCAACTGATGCGATGAAGGGCGGAACTGCGTTCCCGGTGCTTCTTGGAAGTAGAGGGTCGCTTCGCGGCCAATTCCCCGCAGAACGAAACGTCCCATGCGTTCGTCGAACGAAAGCTCGTCCGCAACTGCTCGAAATCGTTCGCCTTCCAGCTCTGTGGCTTCTCGGGCAAACAGTTCCCAATAGTCCTTGTCACCGAACGACTTTTGATTGATCCGGAGATTGCGGCAGCCAAGCCAGACTGCGTTTGCAGCCTGTGAGCGTCCGGACGAAATTTCGTCTCGATGGAATTTAATGTGAGCCTGTTCCACGGGGGCTGAGAGAATCTCGATTCGCTGATTCTCCAGACTCGCCGAGCGATCTGTAATCTTTCCGTTGATCACTCCCGAAAACTCAATGGTCGAGTATCTCCAGGATTGATCTTCATTGGCCTGAATCGGGCGATTGGCTTCAGCTTTTCCATCCGGGGCAAGTTTCATTGAGTTGCCGAACGACCAAATATGAAACTGACCTGGACCGCGACCAGTGAATCGATCAGCAGATTGGTCGACAATGAAATCGTCGAGTTGACCCTTTCGAACGCCAACGAGCTGATTCTTCAGGAACTCATACGATTCAAATTCCACAAGTTGCGTGGCGTGAATGCTGTGAAGTTCGACGGAGTCAGAATCCTTCGTCCCTTTGTCGAATCGAATTCGATCTGTGAGGCGGACTGAAAGATTCTCGCAGTTCAGGCTGGTGAGGTTTTCTCCGTGATTGTCGAAGGAGCAGCGAATCGAATCGAAGAAACGCGCCGTTTCACCGTCGAATGTCATTCGTTCCTGCCAGACGACTTCCATCATGCCGGGAGTGTCGAGTTCCTTGCCCTCAAGATTTTTGGAGACCGGCACACGTAGTTTTCCGGGGCCGAGAATGGAGATTGTATTTCCGGTCCGGTCGAACGCGAGATTCGCTCCGCCGATCCTTGTAGAGCCGAACGCAATCATGGCTGGTTCAGTGACTGTGCCGCGATCGTCGAGTTGGCCGAGAAGTGTGACGTATTCATTCTGCTGGCGGTCGCGATGCGCCACGACGCGCACGCCGGACATGACAATCGGATTCTCACCACCCAATTCCTGAAGCGATTCGTTCGGCTCAGGTTGATGGGTCATGACGACATCTCCGCGACCATCAACTTTGCGAACATCCACTTTCCCATCGGCCGAATTGTGCTCTAGGTGCACGGTGATCGACTGGGCAGCGACTCGCAGTGGATTGGCAGCTTCCTCGTCTGACTTGTTGCTGCGTCCGTTCTCTTTGGTGGGAGGCTGGGAATTGGATTCCGTTGCTTCACGAGATTCCTCAGAATGAGCGATTCGGACATCGATCGTCTGAGCCCGCTCGATGATCGCGTCGCGTGAGACCATCGCCACGTTTCCAATGGCTTGTGCCCGAGAGACTGGCAGTTGCGACTTGAGGAGCGAATCCGATTTTTGCAGCGACTCTGCATTCTTGAAATCGACCCAGACTTTCAACTGATCGGCTGCGATGCCGACCTGACTGAGGGCACCCGCTTTGGGGTCATCCGTTTTCGGGATCGTAAATTCTGCATTTCCGTTCAATTCGACGATGTGCAAATTCGTGCCGGACTCTGGAAGGACGTTGACTTCTTGGTCCCATTTTGCGCGGACGGGAGTTTGACCAAACGACTCGCTCGTGACGAGCAACTCACCAGCTCCGAGGCACTCAATTGTCTCCAGGTCATTCTTGTCGGTGTGAGTGAATTTGATTCGCGGGCAACGGAACGTCGTCTCGTTCTGACGCACGATGACTCCCTGTTCATCGAGCATGACCGCCGTCCGTGTCAACGCGTCGTAGATGAGCTGGCTCATCGTTCCCTGAACCTGATGTTCATCGGAAGTGAGCTGAACAGGTGTAATTCGCCCACCCAGCCGACGAGTGGTATTGAACGCCTGCAATCGTCTAAACGTTAGATTGTCTAACTCCAAAGTCTTGCTTTTCGAAGTTGTGACTTCCGATGCCAGTTCCGGTTCGAGATCAATTTCCAACCGCTGGCAATGCAATTGCTGTCGGTCGAATTCTTGACCATTGGGAACAATGTGATCGACAACAACGTCGCTTTCAAACGAGGCGAAGCGACGTTGGAAGTCATATTCAAATGGTCCATCGCACGCGATTTTCGCTTGCTCTCGCTTACCGTCGCTGACGAAGGTCGTGTTGATCAGGACGTTCTTACGAAGAATCAAGCTGTGAACTCCGCTCACCTGCGGGAGATCTTTTCCGAGTAGCGGGGCGTCATCGGTCATCAGGTGAATTGCGATCTGGTCAGATGATCCACTGAATTCAGTTTGATCGTTTTCGGTGGGACCATACCGAAATCGGATGGGACGGTCGCTATAAAGCTGGGCACTCTGTTCTGACAGAATGAATTGCTGACCGTCGATCACGAGCCCATCTGGTCCGTCGATGTGCACGGTCCCCTCCAGCGATGCCCAGACCACTCTGCCGGGGCGGCTGTTGGAGAGCTCGAGAGCTTCGTCGAAGAATCGGTTTTGAAATCGAACGAGCGCGCGGTCGGCAATCAGGCGGAACGGGCGCGCTTCCGGATTTCGTGGATCTTTCCAGAGGACAGCCACGGGGGACATTTCCACCGTTCGTCCGTCGTCTTCACCGCTTCCACTTTGTCCGCTGACGAAGACTCGCTTCGTATTCTGAGTGAACAGCATCAGGTCTTGTGTTTGAGACTCGAACGTTTCCAGATGTTCGGAGTTCACCCAGTCCAGATCCGGAAAATACTGCTCGGCAGCTTCGGAGAGGACAGGGGGGCGATAGTCGGTGGAACTCAGCGACGGGAGAGGATCAGGGGCTTTTTGAATGGCCGTCAACGGGAGCATCACTCCGGCATACATGAAGTACGCGGAGGCCAGAAACATTGTCACGGCCAGACAGACCACAAATCGAACCACAGTCAGTTCTCCTGCGTATGTGGTCCGGGGGTTTGTTCATTCGGGAGCCACGCAATGACGTCGGTGATGTCAATCAACCCGACGGGAGCCCCGTGATTGTCGACGACCGGAATCTCGCTGATCTTGCGAGTTGCAAGAAGATCGACGACTTCTGAAAAGAGGGCCGTTGCGGAAACCGTCAGCGGATGTCGAGTCATCACGCTGGCAATGGGATCATCGAAGAGTTCGTCCTGTCGTGACTCTAAGAGCCGGGCGAGGTCACTGTCTGTAAAGATCCCGGTCAGGGCTTCTTCTTCATTGACTAAAAGCATCGCGCCAGTTCTGCGTCCCGGACGTGCCGAACGGGAAATTACCTGTCGTACTGTTTCTCGATCAGACGCGATCCGCAGTTGATCACGTGGACGCATCACCTCAACGACAGGTTTGAGTTTCTGACCAAGACTTCCGCCCGGATGGAACTGGGCGAAGTTGTGCGGTTGAAATCCTTTGCATTCGCTGACGACGAGTGCGAGTGCGTCTCCTAAGGCCAGCATCGCCGTTGTACTGGTCGAAGGTGCAAGCCCCCATCGGCAGGCTTCTCGGGTTCTTCCAATGGGAAGCACGATATCGGACTGTTCCGCGAGGGAATTCTGATTCGTGGCTGTGATGGAGATCACCGACAATCCCAATCTTTTCGCAACGGGAATGACGTTGAGAATTTCTTCTGTTTCTCCGCTGTTGGAAAGCGTCAGCAGGATGTCGTCCGGATGGAGGCAGCCTAAGTCGCCGTGAACTGCCTCCGCTGGATGGAGAAAGTGGGCGCGCGTGCCGGTTGATGAGAGGGTCGCGGTAATCTTCTTGCCGATCAGGCCAGCTTTGCCCATTCCGCAGACGATGACACTTCCGGAACATCTGGAAATGGAATCGACGGCGTGCAGAAACGATGCGTCGAGTTCCCTCGCCATGCTGAGGAGGGCTTCTGCCTCGGTACGAATAATCTCGCGGCCGGCTCGTAACTGTTCGAACTGGCTGAAAGGAATAAGTTGTTTGGCGGAGGTGCTCACAGAGTGCTTCCTGCAGACTGGAGAATCCATTCGAGATGAAATCGAGAGCGGTTTCGAGGACGGAGTGTACGAGCGTTTCGTCGAAGCGGTCAACGCGGATTTCTCTGCAAGAGTTTCGCAGCTGAAGCCTTCGAGAGGTGTGCCAGACAGTCAAACTCCGCGTCGAACGATCGCGTCGTTGATGTCTCAACACTTTTCAAGGAGGCGTGGTTGTAAAATCTGCAAGAGTTTCGGCGGGAAGTGATTCTCCCTGTCGAGATCAAACGTCCGCATGCTAACTCGAATGGGGCAGGGTGTTTCACACGATCTAACGATCAGAAAACTCGACTGTGATTTGCTTACCCTGTTCGGTCGGAACCTTGATGAATTGGAAGTTCGCCTGGACGCGCCCCCAGAGCCGTTCAGGCTGATTGAAATACGTCTGGAGAAACTCAATTACCTCTGGAGCCAGTTGCTGAGCGGAAGAAGCAGATTGAAATCGCGACACCACCAGCACTCCATACTGCCCCGGAGGAAGTTGCGCGAAATGAAACTTGCCTTCGGAATCGGCTTCCGTCAACTGACCGCCGAGTGCGGCAATCGCTGCCGAAAGGACTGCTTCGTCACTCGAATTGGCGCCGACACGTAAGCCCTCTTCGGGAAGCCGACTTTTTCCCGACCGCTCGCGTGGAAGGATGAGCACGCGAGCCCCCTTATCAGGACGAGTTTCTCCAGCTGGATCAGTCCAAGTCACAATTCCGACGAGTGTCGCATCTTGCTGGTCAGCAGCGACCGGAGTCTCGGGATTTTCTTCGGCCTCGGGAGCGACAGGAGGAACGACAACCTCCGGATCCGGGGCGGGAACTTTATTCGCGATGACCACTGCCTGTGGTTCTTCGACTGAACTTGCATTGGAGGACATTCGCCCCAATAGAAAACTGAAACCGCAGGCAGCGACTCCACCCAGAATCAACCATCTCCAATGCCTACTCGTTTGGGGAGCAGGCGAGTTCACTTTCTTGTACGAAGATGAAGGTGCCGCATTGAGCTTGCCGAGCTCCGCGAGTACATCGATTTCGCCATCGCTGATGGATGCATCGAGTGCTTCGACGGATTGCTTCTCCGCAATCGGGACGACAACCGGTCTCGGATCGACTGAATCGATTACTTCCGGCTCTGAACGAGACTTCGAAGCACTTTTCTCGGTTGAAGTCGCTGTCAAGGTCAGTTGGGCAGATGAATCACCCTCAAGGCTGGCGAGTGCGGAGAGCGCATCGCGAAGCTGACTATCTCCAAGATTGATTTCGGGTTTGGGCAGCGGAACGATCGATCCATCAAGTTGCGGAACGCGAATCGTCCTTCCGCAAGTCGGGCAATCGGTGATGGCACCAGCTCTCGAACGAGAAATTCCAAGGAATTGCTCGCAGTGGGGACACCGAAATTTGATGGGCATACCAAACCTCTCACTTCCGACAGTCTCTTCGAGAACCTTCCTGAAAACGGACAGGGATCAAGCATTCCGTAAACAATCTTTGTCGAAGAAGTCGATCATAGTGATACGAACGATTGTACTACAAATTCGCAAGATTCGGCATGGATTGCCGAAGTGTGCCCCAGAACGTGAATTTTATCATGCCTGAGCCAAATCAATTCCAGGAACCTGGCCTCGTCTATCGCTTCTTTACAGCGCCATGGATCTGGGCGGGGGCGATGACTTGGGGGTTGTACCAAGGTCTTCCTCATTTGCCTGTCGGCAAAGACCTCGCGATCCGTTATTTCTGCGGTCATCCACTGGAACGGGTTCTCGCCGGACTGTTCTTCGTCGGTTTCGCGATCATCCTGATCAAAGCGGTCACGATGATCTTCGAGCGAAGGGCGTTTCGTAAGGTGACGACCTTCGGAATCTCGAATCCGAGTGACGAGCTTGAGGAGAATGTGGCTCGTTTTCAGAGTCATCTGACCTCGACTTCCCAGTCGCTGGAAAACACCCAATGGGGACGCCGACTGGAGCATTTGCTCGCGTTCTTCAAGGGACGCCGAAACGGTGACGGGCTGGGCGAACATCTCGTTTATCTCTCTGAATCTGCGATGGATCGGTTGCAAGCGAGTCATGCACTCCTTCAAACGGTCATCTGGTCGATTCCTATTCTGGGATTCCTTGGAACTGTGATGGGAATCACGCTGGCGATTGCCAATGTGACTCCGGAGCAACTCGATACTTCCCTCGACGCTGTGACCGGTGGCCTCGCGGTTGCTTTTGATACGACGGCACTGGCGTTGTCATTGTCGCTAGTCCTCGGCTTTGCATCGCTGTTCGTCAAACGGGCAGAAGAGGGTTTGTTGACGGATATCGATGAGCGTTGCCGACTCGAAGTGAATCGTTGTTTCCCAATCGGAGTGACCGGAGATCGCTCGCATCCGTTGTTTGATGCTGAGACAAAAGCAGCCGAAGATCTTCTGAAGCAGACAGCCGAACTGATCAGCGCTCAAACGGAAACATGGTCATCAGCCCTTGATGAACTTCGACAGAACTGGGTTTCCACTCTTGAGCAGCAACAGGCTCATCTTTCCGGATCACTTTCAGACGGAACGGAAACTGCGCTCTCGAATCACGCTCAACAGCTGGCTGAATATCGGGACCAGTTCCTGAATGCTCAAAAGTCACTGAGTGAACAGCTGTCGAAGAACTTGTCTGGAATCAACGACGACCGGCAGGCATCAGAAGCTGTCCTGCTCGAGCGACTGAATACTCTTTCGTCTCAGATTCAGCAAAGTGCTGAGGAAGCGGCGACGAAGCAGCATCGCGACCTTGCAAGAACGCTTGATGAATTCGGAACCCGCGTCGAGTCCTGGCAGTCGAAAACTGATTCGTGGCAGCGACAGCTTGAGCAATTGACTTTGGCGATGACCCGTCAGAGTGCAGCGTTGCTTGAACATGGAGGACAGCTGGAACGGATTGTCGGCCAGGAAGAACAACTGGTCCGGCTTCAGACTCAACTCGATCGAAATCTCGAAGTTGTCCGGACAGGAGAAACGTTCGAGCAAACGCTTCACAACCTCACCGCAGCTGTGCACCTGCTGACAGCAAGAGCCCGAACTCGGGATGCCGCGTAAGCGGTTGCGAGTCGTCATCGCTAAGCCTCTGCTTACGCGAACATACGACGACAGTGTGATGAATGTTCAACAGGCACGGCGAGAATGATCGCCAGCCATCGCGAACAACTGAACTGATTTCGATCCGACAGCCACGACCTGTGGCGCAACATAACCAGCGGTCAGCAACATCGTGAGCCGACGCAAGAGTACACCATCTGTCAACCTGTTTCCCTTTCTTGCAGTTCTCGTCTGCACGATGGGGGCGTTGATCTTTCTATTGCTGATCACCACTCGTCGGATTCAAAAGCAAGCTCTTGTTGAACTTCCGACTGTTTCTATTCAGAGCCCGGTTGAGGTCGTTGATCCACTCCCGGAACTCCCGAAAGTTCCCGAACTTCCACTGACTGTCAAAAAGCCAAACGAAATCGATCCGGATCAACCGATCGACCCACTTTTGACGCCAACATCTGAGGAAGATGTCGCTTGGGAACGTCGCCTCTGGGAAAGGCAACAAGAACGTCTACGTGCCGAGCACTTGAGGTCTCTCAACGAACGCGATCAGATCCAACGGAAAATGGACTTGGAATTCGCCGACAGAATTCAGTCGCTGCGAGCTCAAATCGAGGACAAGACGGAGGAAATCTCGCAGCGACTGGCTGCCGTTGCTGAATTGAAAGAAGAACTCGAACGGCAAAAGACATCCGTCATCGTTAACGAAGATCGGTTGCAGAAACTTCGTGACGTGCTGAGTCAGATTGAGAAAGACGAACAACTTCAAATTGCTGCACGCAATCAGATGGTGACCGAATCCATCGAATTGACGCGGCAGATCGCTCGAGCGGAAGAAAATCTTTCGAACGCGACGGCAGCCACTGAAATCGTCGCTTACGACACGATGACCGGAACAGCGAAGAAGCCGATTCTGATCGAATGTACTGCGACAGAGCTGCGGTTCGTTTCGGAAGGCATCGCGTTGAGTGCGATGGAATTGAGCGGATTTCCTCCGGAATACAATCCATTGCGGTCAGGGGCAGAGGCACTTCTCGAATACTGGGAACGTAACGGAACCGGCGTCGACAAACCGTACCTCTTGCTCGTTGTGCGACCGGGAGGAACGACCGGGTTTTATGTCGCTCGGGGATTGCTTTCCAAACTCGATCATGATTTCGGTTATGAACTTGTGAGTGACGAAACACAATTGAATTGGCCGGAAACCGATCCCGGTGCTGCGGCTGCCTGCGAGCGTGCCGTACGACAGGTTCTTTCGGAACGCGAACACGTCGCTGCCCGAACTGGGTATGGTCTGGTTCGTTCTGATGGCCCACTCGATTTTGCAGATACAGACGGAACGTTCTCACTGCCATCGATGAAGAATGCATCGAAGTCGAGCGGGGGAATGTATCTCGGTGACGAAAAGTGGGTCTCGCCGCATCGACGAGATCGAAGCTTCGTGGAGAAAGTTCCACTGAATGAACAGGTTCGACCTACAACTCCTTCGTCGAGTGCCGCGAGCCAACCGTATAGTTCCTCCACTCAACCGCTGACACTAAAACCACTCAGTCCTGCAGGCGATCGTGAACGGCCGGATTCAAGCTCTTCTTCACCGTTGAGTGAAGAGCGTCCTGATCCGAAGCGATCGTCATTGGGATTGAGTGACGCCGAATCAAGTCTGCTCTCACGGTCGAACCCTCAGGGGCGACCTGGGGAAGCAGATGCGTCAGAGCGAGCACGTCCACAAACCATGATTCGCGGACGATCATCTCGTTCGTCCGGCAATGCAGACGAACGATCGACGGGGAAGGACTCGCCAGCTGTCGGCGATTTGCCTGATATCGTTCCAGAACAGCCGCCAAGCCTTCTGCCCAATGTGGCGTCTCGTCCGATTGATGCATTCGATGCATCATCGACTGGGAACAGTAGTTCTTCTCAGTTCACAGCTGGTCCCGGTGGGGATGATGACGAGTCACCAATGTCGATTCCCTGGACAATTCCGAGACGCCGCGGCGCCATTGGCATCGAACGACAAATCGCCATTCACCTTCGCCCGGAACTGATCAGCATCGAGGATGAACTGGATATCGACGTTCCACTCGAAGCAACGTCCGGTCAGATTCAACGAGCGGTGACGCGTGCAGTTCGCCAGCATACGCAATCCTGGAAAGCGGCTCCTGATTCATTCTTTTGGAAACCAACGGTCAAAATCGTCATCCATCCGGGAGGCAATCAGCACTACGCCCGGGTCAAAGATTTGACGAATCAATGGGGGACGCCAACCGTCGCAGAATATTCATTGGACTGATTGGTCCGATGATTCTGCTCGGTGGCGTGAAAATCAGTCGTGAACGACAAACGTTTGACGCAAACTCGGTAACAAGGTTCTGAACCATGGTACGTCGACAAGTTGAAGAGACGGCGTTTGGCTCGGACTCCTTTCTGGACATCGTTGCCAACATCGTCGGAATTCTGATCATTCTGATTGTCGTGGCCGGTGTGCGCGTGAGCCGAACACCGATCTTGTCGATTCCGAAACAGGAACCAGTGGCGGAAATCGAATCTTCCGACACCGTGACCCTGTGGGCAAATGCACCGGTGGACGATGACGAGCCGATTTCCGTCGACTTCGCTTTCATCCCGGTCGCTGTTCCGAAGAAAACTCCAGTCGAAGTTGCTCCGTTTGTTCCTCCGGAGATCGAAGAATTCGAGCCGATTCCGAATGCAGCTGTCTCTGCGAAAATGCTGCAAGATTTCGAACGGATGCAACAGGAACTCGCTCAACTTGGGGGAGAGTGGGAAACTGTTCGCGATCAATTCCTGCAGCAGCAACGTGATCGTGAAGAGATGCTGCAGCAGTCGGAAGAGCTGGGACGCCAATTGTTGTCAGCTGAGAGTTCGCTCACGGAGCGACAGCAACAACTGGCACTCATCGAAGCAGAGAATGAACGATCTTCAGAAGTGATCGGACAACTCAGAGAACGCCTCGCTAACGTGCAGAATGAAGAACCTGAAACCAAAAAACTGGCGCACCGATTGAACCCTGTCGGCCGGGCCGTCTCGGGGCGAGAGGTTCACTTCTGCCTTGAGAACGGACAGGTCTCTTATGTGCCGGTTGATGAATTGACCGATCTCGTCAAACAGCAAATGCAGCGACGCAAAGACTTTCTGCTCAAACAGCCTCGCTATCAAGCGACAGTTGGTCCGGTGAACGGTTACGAGATGGAATTTTTGGTTCAACGACATTCAAATGGCTTGCTCGGAGACTCTCGATATGGAGCCAGTCTCGTCAAAGTCAGCGTGACGGACTGGGTGATCCGTCCGGCGGATGATGTACGTGGAGAGACTTCTGCTGAGGCACTGCAGTCGCACTCACAATTCCGGCGTGCTTTGATTTCTCAAGGAACGAACGCGACGATCACATTCTGGGTCTATCCCGACAGCTACGAGCTGCATCAGGAGTTGAAGTCGTTCTTACACGACTACGGTTTCTGGGTTGCTTCACGACCTCTCCCCGCTGGATTCCCGATTGCGGGTTCCGCAAGCGGTTCGAAATCAATCGCTCAGTAATGCACGTTTCGCATCGGCTCTTGCAGACATGCGCGATTAATCTCGGAATTCATCTGTATACCAATCATTGATTTGGTTTGGCTCTTCTCTTCGTTCTCAAACGAATGGCATCGGAAAACTTGCATGCACCATTGACGCCTCTTCATGAGCAGGCGAGGATGTGCATCTATTCTGACCCCGATGGAAAGCTGTCTGTTTTCGGAGAGATACATGATAAGAACACTGCTCGCTCTTTCTGCATTCGTCGTCCTGTCTCAAGGATTTACGTCAAATCATGCCAATGCTGCTGACCCGTCAGCAGGTGAATGGAAAACGATTTTCAACGGTGAAGATCTGTCCGGTTGGGATGGAGATTCCCGCTTGTGGTCGGTCCGAGATGGTGTGATTCATGGGGAAACGACTGCTGAAAATTCAGCCAACGGAAACACATTCCTGATCTGGGAAGAAGAGCCCGTCTCTGATTTTGAGTTGTCACTGGCGTTTCGTTGTTCAACAACGAACAACTCCGGAATTCAATATCGCTCGCGACATATCAACCCGGATGAAGCTCGAAACAAATGGGTGGTTCGCGGCTACCAACACGAAATCCGTAACGAAAACGAACTCCCCAGCGTCGCTGGGTTCATTTACGACGAAGGTGGCAAACGCGGCCGGATGTGTCTGGTCGGAGAAAAAGCCGTTTGGACTGCCGACGGAAAAGAGCTTGTCGAAACTTTCCTGACCGCAGACGAGTTTAAGAAACTCTTCAAACTCGATGACTGGAACGAAGTCCGAATCGTTGCCAAAGGTCATCGTTTGCAGCACTACCTCAACGGAACGCTGATTCTCGATTGCACCGACAACCATCCCGAGTTCGCGAGGACTGAAGGCGTTTTGGCTTTGCAGCTGCATGCAGGCAAGCCCATGTGGGTGGAATTCAAAGACCTCAAAATCCGTCAAGCGAAGTAAGATCGAACAGTCTCTTGTTCGTGAACTTTGATTTGATTACTGATTGAAACTGAATGACCTGAGGCCGTGTTTCATGTTGAAACACGGCCTCAACTTGTTGATGGACAAAGCTCAATGCGACAGAATTCCCCGGAACATGAGAGAGTTTGTTGGCCGCTCAAGTGTGACAGAGCTGTTCAGTCTCGCAAAATATCAACGTCGACATCCGTCTCCGCAAGGCGGGCGATATCTTCTTTGGAGACTTCTTCATCGGGATGAAAGTGCGCCACAATCGTCGTCACGTTATCACGACCGCCCGCAGCGAGTGCCAGTTCGACGAGTCGATCAGCGGCCGATTGTGGTTCCGCTTCTTCAATTAGAACTTGCTGCATCGTCTCTTGAGAGAGCATGTCGCTGAGACCATCTGTGCAGAGAATGAGTCGGTCACCCGCTTGAACTTCAAGGTGAGCGATCTCTGCTCGAACCTTCTCGCTGGTTCCTCCGAAGCTGTTGGTCAGCATGTGACGGAAACGCTTGGCTTCTGACTCTGGCAGTCCATGGTCGACAAGTTCCTGGCCGAGTGTGTGATCGCGTGTGAGTTGAGTCAGTTGTCCTTCGCTGCTGAGATAAGCTCGCGAGTCGCCAACATGAACGACGAGAAGATCGTTGCCCAGGATGTGGGCAGAGGTCCAAGTCGTTCCCATTCCGCTCAACTCTGGATCGTCATTCATCAATTTGCGGAACGTGCTTTGGATTTCAGCAGCATAAGAATCGACACGTTCCCGGACCTCCTGGGCTTCGAAATCCGTCAAACGCATCACCCAGCTGGTCGCCCGTCCTGAGAGTTCGAGCATCGTTTGCAGCACAAGCTGGCTCGCGTAGTCTCCTCGCCGACCTCCACCAACTCCGTCAGCGACAACGAGTCCAAAAGTAACGTGCTCAGGATAATCCTGAAGATGGTGATCAAGATTCGACAGCATGATCTGTCGAGTGCGACCGTTGCGGATGACTGCGAAGTGATCCTCGTTTCGCTTCCGGACCCGCCCCACATCCGTCCGTGCTCCGTAAGTGAGTTTGAGCTCGGATCGATTCGGTGCAAAGAACTTTCTTCGAAATTCTTTCAGATACCGCTCTTCCCAATTTTCGCCCGCTGAAGATTCCACTGATCTACCTCTTCTGGAGCAAATGGCACCTCTCGATGCACTCGCTCGGACCGTTTGACATCATTTTCGTTGTGTTCGCGGCTGCGAATTTGCGAAGACGATATTGAAGAGTACTGTGAATCCAATTCAATCACTCTTTCTAGCGGTCGCCCTCTCATGCTCAGGCGGCCGATTTATCTATTGCTGTGAAAGTTAACCATGCAGAGACATTATGTCTCGAAGTGTCAATGCACAAAGCCACGACCATGCCGGAGAATTGTCGGCATGTCGCGGCAGGCACATACACAAATGGTCAAAACCCGGACAGCTGCAACGAACTGAACCGAAACCGACACACGCAATTCGGTGTGTCGGTTTCGGTGAACTTGCGAGTCCAGTTTGGCGATTCCGTTTCTTGGCACGTCCGAGGACTCATATCCCCTCGTCCGGGCATTGTTTAACTGTCTACTTCTTCTGAAACTTCAGCGGGTCCTGCCCCTGAGTGTCTCCGAGCATGTAGAAGTCGAGTGAATTTCCCTTCACGATGACTTGGGCAAGCATTGTCCCTTCGTCATTCATTTCCATGGCGAGAATTCCGTCGTCATCGATCCCCCAAACTCCGGTCACTTTCTGAGCGTCTCCGCCGGACTGCGAGTATGACCAACTGAATTCACGGTCAGCTCCGAGTGTCATCTCGAAGGTCGAATCCCCGCGTGTGGCTGTCCATGTCCCCACCAACTGGTCTTCCGAAATCGCCTGCGTTGGTTTTGGAGGTTCAACTTGTTTTGGGCTGTCCGGAATTTCTGCGTCTGGATCGAGTCGTTCGAGCATCTCGCGTGAAACCTGATCCTGAGGATTTGCTTCGACGAGTCCTTGCAGTTGTCGGATTGCTGCTTCGTCGTGTCCGGCGGTCACGTAGTGGTAAGCCAAGACAAATCGGGCAGGTTGATCCTGTGGATTCGAACGGCAGTAACTTTCCAGTGCACGAAGCTGAGTCGTGTAGACATCGACGCTCGGATAGAGACCGCTCATCGTGGTCCAGTCCCAGCCGGGACCGACACTGAGAACCGCATAAAGCGTCGCGGCTGCTTCGTTGTAGTTTCCTAATGCGAAGGAAACCAACGCTCGGAACTCATGAATCACCGCGTCGTTTGGCAACTCTCCCAAAGCTGCATCCGTCGATTTCAACGCAGCTTGATAGTCTTCGTTGTAGAAGTCGACACGCGCCTGATCGAAGTTACTGAGAACTTCTTCCGGAATCGGTGTCTCGGTGAGATCACTTTGCGGATCCGCGGAAAGTGTCGTCTCATCAGGTGTCATAATGAGTGGTTGGCTGTAGTTGTAGACCATTGAGCTGTTGTCAATGTAAGTCGAAGTCGCATACGGGTTGTAATAGTCGTAATAACCGAAGGCCCAACCGACTCGATTGATGGCCCAACTTGTCACACCGAAGGCTGACAACACGGGATAATTGTCCCACCAGTAGTTCCAACGACTGCCTGGGTACCACGGACCGTGCCAGTAGCCGTTGTGCCAGTGATCGTGATGGTGGTAGTGTCGATCGTGCCAGTCATTCCAGCGATCGTTTCTGTCGTTCCATCGGTCTTGCCGATCGTCCCAGCGATCTCCGCGATTTGAAATCCGATCGTTGCGGTTGTCGAGGCGATCTTGGAGATTGTCCCGACGATCATCGAAGCTTGGAAGTTGTGACGGTCGATCCGGTCGGTTCCCAGGTCGATCGCCGATTCCAGGCCGATCTCCGATTCCGGGTCTGTCTCCAATGCCGGGCCGGTCACCGATTCCGGGACGATCTCCTGCTCCTGGCCTGTCGCCGATTCCAGGTCGGTCGCCTGTTCCGGGTCTGTCTCCAATACCGGGGCGATCTCCAGCTCCGGGGCGATTACCAATTCCTGGCCTGTCTCCAGTTCCAGGACGGTCTCCGATACCCGGTCGGTCACCACCTCCCAAACCAGGCAGGGAAGGACGTTGGGAAGGTCTTTGCGATGGACGCGAAGGCAGGGGTCGTCCGGTGTCGACTCCTGGGCGAGTGCTGGGCAACGTGCTTGGTCGATTCCCTGGCTGAATGCTTGGACGATTGCCGGGTTGAATGCTCGGCAAGTTTCCAGGACGAGTACTCGGACGGTTGCCAGGCTGCAGTCCGGGTCGGGTTGATGGGACCGATGGGCGTGTTGACGGTCGCGAAGGAACAGATGGGCGCGAAGATGGAAGTGATGGCCTCGACGAAGGAATCGAAGGCCGTGACGATGGTGTTGATGGACGCGAAGACGGAATCGAAGGTCGAGACGTCGGTCGCGAAGGTGTGGATGGTCGACTGAATGACGGAGTTGAAGGTCGAGATGGACGGCTCATCGAAGGTGCTGAGGGTCTGCTGATTCCCCCGCCTCCTCCGAAGCTTCTGCCACCTCCTCCGCCGAAGCTGCGACCGCCACCGCCTCCACCACCAAAACTGCGGCCTCCGCCGCCTCCTATCCCTCGACCACCACCTCCGCCGCCGAATCCACGTGCGTGTAGACTCTGTGCGGGGACGCCAAGGGTGAAGACCAACAGAGCAGCAAACAGGATCTTCGCAACTGATAAAGGCTTCATAGTGAACTCGTTGTCGTGACGGATATGTTTCAAATGGAGCGAAGTGATTTCGTTTCGCTGCTCCGTGATCAGGGGATCTGCAGATCAGTAATTGTGGCTTCGGTCTTCACATCCTGATCGAAGCCGAAAGTGTTGTGCTATTCCTCGCCGGTCGCTTCTTCTTCAAGACTCGGTGAGGGAGCGCTTCGCACCATGGTGACGGGCTCGCCTGCTCCGTGGACTGCGTCGCCGATGATGAGGTTGGTGTATTGCCAGATGACCATTTCGGAATCGATGATCTGGTATGTGGCTGTCGAAGTGACAGTCTCTCCAGATGCAGTCACGCCAGCTGATGTCAGAATCCAGCCTTCCTCTGATTTCGTCCAGAAGCCGGTGAAAAAGCCACCTTCGGAATCGAAAGTCCAAGTCCGCAGTTTCTTGTGGATCGGATCCCACCCTGTGCGTTGAACTCCATTCATCTGAAGACCATCACGAGTCATGACCGTGAACTGTCGCAGCAGGAAGTTTCCGTCTTCGGACCAGTCGCAACTGGTGTGGACAGTTGTTTCCGGATCTTCGTTGATCCAATCACCGAGCATCCACGAGAGCTGATCGAGTTGTTCGCCGCGACCAAGTTCTTCCCGTGGTGAATCCCGCAGAACATGAATTCTCCAGGTTCCATCTTCACCAAGTTTGTGGATGGCGTGGTAGTGTGCCAGAAAGCGGGGACTGTCGGCCGAAGCTGATGCGACCACTGTTCCCTTTTCAATGGCCATGTTGTCGCTCAGATGCCGAACTCCCTCGATGTGAATCGATTCGATGACCGCTTCCGGGGATGACTCAAAGGCGTATTGATAACGTGCGACAATGTTGTCTCGGCCAGTTGTGCTGACGCCGAGTTCGTCGAAGAATTCTGCATCCTCAGTGAACAGATTCCCAATGGCTTCAGCATCTCTCGCGGAGTATGCATCGACGAATGCTTGTGCGCTATCCCAGAAGGGCTTTTCTTCTTCGGGGACTTCGAAAGCGGATTCTTCGGCGTCGGTCGCGGGAGAAGAATCGTCGTCTTGAGCAAGAGCTAGAGGGCTGCTCCCGAGAATCAGGAGTGAAAGTCCAATACTGAATGCACGGAACCAGATCGGAAACCCATATCGGATCATTGGATGAACTCTTCTAGAGACACAATTGCAACCCTCTAAGAATCTACTGCCCAGAGATACGCGACACGACTGGTCGTTTTCTGGACCGTATGTGGAGAATCTGTGAGAGTTGCATGGTGTTGAACCTGAGTGGACAAGAATTGGAAGTGCGAAAACTCTTCCATTCAGTCTACTCAGAGCGATTAAGAATGCAATCATCGCCAAGGGCAGAGCGGGAACTCGCGTCAGCTTTCCTCGCGAGCAATCTTCGGAATGATGCTTCCGAGCTAGGAGTTGCCGAGTTCAAAAGAGCAAGTTGATCTTTCCGATGTACTCGCCTGCGCACTCTTACTCATTGAGAACGTTGAGTTTGCTCGTGCGAGTCAGTGCAAGCCAAGGAATGGAATGTTGTGGGAAGGGCTCTCTCGAAACGAAATCGACTTCGAATCGATCCAGCAGCGAGACTGGTTTCTCAGCGTCGCTGCCTGAAGAACGTCACTTCTGTTGCCGTAGTGTGGGCGACAGAGATGAATGGTTCTTCTCTGATCGAGACGAAGTGGTGTTGAAATCTTCGGCGGAGTCGTCGTCGCTGAGAGTCATCGATTCAATACGACCGACGTCGCGAATCGACTGGTCCGTGTAGAGTTTGTAGTAGTCTCCACGAAGCTTTAATAGCTCAGCGTGCGATCCCTGTTCCAGAATCTTCCCTTGCGAGATGACGAGAATTCGGTCAGCGGACCGAATTGTGGACAAGCGGTGCGCGATCACAAAACTCGTCCGGTCTCGCAGGATTCTGGACAGCGACTCCTGAATCACCTTCTCCGTTTCGGTATCAATCGATGATGTCGCTTCGTCCATGACCAAAAGCCGCGGACGTTTGAGAACAGCTCTGGCGTACGAAATAAGTTGTCGCTGCCCGAGGCTAAGTTGTGTACCTCCTTCACCGACTTGCGAATCGTAGCCGGCATTCATTTCGGTGATAAATGAATGTGCTCCCACGAGGGTCGCAGCCTCGACAACTTCTTCCTGAGTCGATTCCGGTCGACCGTAGCGGATGTTGTCGGCAATTGTGCCGCTGAACAAGTGTGGCTGTTGCAGCACAATTCCGAGATTCGACTGAAGCCAACTGAGGCTGCGTTGCCGATAGTCGATTCCGTCGATCAGGATCTCACCGGAAGTTGGTTCGTAGAAGCGGCACAGAAGATTGACGACGGTAGACTTACCACCGCCTGTTGCTCCCACGAGCGCAATCGTTTCTCCCGGTTGAACAGTGAGGTTGAATCCTTGAATGATTTGCGGACCGTCGCCGTAGCGGAAGTCGACATCACGGAATTCAATCACTCCCAGATGGTTCGGGTACCCGTCATTGCCGAGTGTTTGCAGACGCTGTTTGACCTCTTCCGAGTCCTGAATTTCAGGGACCGAATCAATCAGACCCAAAACCCGCTCGGCGGATGCTTGAGCCATTTGCAGTTCTGCAAACCACGCCGAGATTTCCTGCGCAGGTGTAAAAAACATCTGCGCGTAGTACATAAACATGACCATCTCACCGATAGCCAAGGTCGACGTGAGGACCTGATTTCCGCCCATGACAAGAGCCGACGCGATTGCCACACTGCCTAGCGACAGAACGATCGGAAGATAAACTGCCGATAGCACTGCGTTGCGAACCGAGTGCTCGTACATCTCTGAAGTCAGACGATCGAATTCCTTGAGGTTGTCTTCCTCGCGGACGAACGTCTTTGTCGTTCGAACACCCATAATGGCTTCGTTGTACACACCGGTGATGCGAGAATTCGTTCGGCGAACCAGTCGAGAAGTTCGAAGAATCCACTTCTTGAAGAGCATGCTCACTGCAAACAAAACCGGAACAACAGCGAGAACGGCGATCGCCACCCGCCAGTTGAACCAGAGCATGACGACACTGATTCCGATCATAAGGGTGGTTCCCCAGATCAGATCCATGACTCCCCACGCCAAAATGACGGACAGCCGCTGACAGTCGGATGTCAGTCGGGCCATCAGCCAGCCGGTAGGGCGTTTGTCAAAAAAGCTGAAAGACAATCGTTGCAGCTGTTCGAAGGCATCACGTCGGATGTCGTGGCTGACATTCGTTCGAATCCGACCCGCACACAGAATGAAGCCGCAGATCGAGGCACTCAGCACGATCGCCAACGTGAGATACATCCCAGCGTACCAGGCGATGTTGACCTGTGAGATGTCTCGATCGATTTCCGAAATTAACGAACCTGTGACGATCGGAAACCCGAGGTCTGCTCCAGCTGCTGAAAAGGCGACCAACAGAAAGATCAGACTGGTTTTCCGGTAATGAAGTGTGTAGTTCAAAAGTGACTTCCAGAGACGAAGATCGAGCTTCTTCTCTTTTAAGTCATCATCATCAATCCATCCTGAAGTCATTGAGCCGATCCCTCCGCGAGCGCTTCCTGAATCTCTTCTTCGACGACTCCCTGAATGGTCCAGAGACGCTGGTAAGGGCCATCTACATCGATGAGTTCGGTGTGAGTTCCTTCCTGAATGATCCGCCCGTGGTCCATTACGAAAATCCGATCAGCAAGTCGCGTTGTCGAAAGTCGATGCGCGATCAGAATGGTTGTCTGCTGGCCACGGCGTGCATGCAGCGATTTGAGGATCTGTGTTTCTGTCCGAGTGTCAACGGCGCTGAGGCTGTCATCGAGAATGAGAAACGTTGGAAGCTTCAGAAGTGCGCGGGCAATCGCCAAACGTTGTCGTTGGCCTCCGGAGAGTGTGACTCCGCGTTCGCCAATGACTGTCTGATACCCGTTTTTGAAGTCCGAGATGTTCCCGTGAATGTCCGCTGCCAATGCTGATTCTTCAATGTCCTGCTGTGAAGCATGACTCCGCCCGATGATCATGTTGTCGCGAACCGACCGCGAGTACAGAAACGGGTCCTGCATCACCACGCCGAAAGCACTTCGGACCGCGTGCCGATTGATTTCCTTCAGCTCCTTGCCACCGATTGTGATGGAACCTGCGGTGTAGTCGTACAGCCGAACGAGCAAATGCATGAGTGTCGACTTGCCGGCACCTGGAGGACCGACAATGGCCACTGTCTCTCCCGGAGCGATCGAAAAGGAAATGTTATCGAGAACCTGCTCTCCTTCGACATAGGAGAACGAAAGGTCAGTGACTGTAATTTCGCCACTGACCGGGTCTTCAGGCACCGGTTCCTCAGACTCTTCAGGCTCGCCGAGAATTTCATTGATACGTTTCATGGCGACAGTGGCTCGTCCAGCATCCGCGACGACGCGGCCAATCTGTCGAACTGGCCAAATGATCGTTTGAGTCAGCCACCAGAAGAAAATCCAGGTGCCGACGGTGATCGCTCCGGTCATTGCAAAGTAAGCACCAGCGATGAGGACTGTTCCGAGTTGGACAAAGATCAGAAAATCCGAGGTGGGCCAGTAGCTGCTGAGTGTGCGAAACATGTCCATTTCGAGATCACGAAATTCGGAGTTCGCGGTTCGAAACTTGTCGATTTCAGACTCTTGTTGACCGAAAGCTCGGACGACTCGCACACCTGTCAGGTTTTCCTGAAGAACGGTTGTCAGTGTGCCTTCTGCCTCGTCAACTTTCTGAAAAATCTCATGGATGCGACGGAAGTAGTAGAACCCGAAGCCAATAATGAAGGGAAAGAGCGAGATCGAGATCAGTCCCATGCGGAGATCCTGAGAGAACAGAATCGGGAGCCCGATCAAAAGCAGCAGTGCGACCTTGGCGATTTCGACAATATGATTCGCCATAAATGCTCGGACGGTTTCAACGTCGGAGGAACACCGCTGGACGATGTCGCCAGTTGAATTCGTGTCATAATATCGAGCGGGAAGTGCTTCGATGTGGGCGTAAAGTCTTCGCCGGAGACGTTGCACGACTGCTTCACTGGCTTGAGCGGACCAGCGCCCTCGCAGATATGTAAACCCGCCGTGAAGGAGATTCAACGTGATGAGCAGAGCCGCCGCCGGAATGAGTGTGCCTGTGAGAGTCGCGGAACCGTCGCGAAGGCGATCGAGAGTTTGCTGAAGAACAAACGGGACGAGCAGCAAAAACAGCATACCGACTGCCATGCAGGCAATGGCTGCTGAGTAAAGCAGACGGTTTCCCTGAGTCAACGCCCAAAGCGAGCTCGGAGGTTGTTTGGGTGACTCCAGTTTCACGACGAAAATCCTGCGCGAAATGATGCCGGTGGGGGCAGAGTAGGGGCCTCGAAAGTGTGCAATGCCGCATGAGGAGTGACAAGGGAGTTTGAAATAAGTTCGCGGTAAATTTCAGATTCTCGATTCGTTGATGAACTCTCTGAAGGGCAAGGGCAATCTGTCGTCGCATTGGGGTTCTTCAAACGCTGACGACAAAGAGTTCGACGGTTCTTGGGAACATCGTCGGCCAAAGCGAGGTTTGAAGCTGGGTTGATTTCCTGCTCAGAGTCCGCGCGGCTGGCAGTTTCTTGCTACAATCTGAACAATTCGTTCACGTCGCGTTCCCATCCGTGAAGGTCGCTCGATCATGCAGAGGTTGTTTTCCTCCCGGAAGAGTATCATCGTTTCGACGATCGGTCTCTCGATTGCCATTTCGGTCGTGGAGCACCTCATTCCCCCAGGAATTGCGTTCGGTCTGCTGTACGTAGCTGTTCTGGTGCTGACATTCTCCGCGACGGATCGGAATCTTGTCCTGCAGATGGCGGGGCTGGTGACTGTCTTGTGCCTCGTCGGGTTCACGATTTCTCAATTCTCCGATGGAAATGATGTTGTCAGCGTGATCAATACACTGCTGACTCTCTTTGCGATCTGGACGACGGCGATTCTCGGGTATCAGCGTAAAACCTGGGAAGACCGCATGAAGCAAGCCAATCTGGAATTGGATGCGCGGATCCACTCGCGAACGCTCGAGCTTCAATCGGCTGTTGAAGATCTCCGGGAGGAAGTGCTGCGTCACGAAAAGACTCAGGAGGCTTACGAGCACGAACAATTGCTCATGGAAGAGCTGATGTCGGTGATTCCGGACGACATTTACTTCAAGGACCGCGACGGTCGATTCCTGAGAATCAATCGAGCCAAAGCACTGCGGTCAGGTTTAAATTCACCCGATGAAGCGATCGGAAAAACCGATAACGATTTCTTTCAGCCGGAACATGCTCAGGATGCTTACAAAGCTGAGCAAGTCATTCTTGAAACGGGCGAAGGTCTCATTGACCACGAGGAACGACTCGTCTGGCCGGATGGGCATGTCTCGTGGGTTTCTGCGACGAAAATGCCGCTGCGAAAAGTCGATGGGACGGTATTTGGAACACTCGGGATCTCGCGAGACATTACCCAACATCATCAGATCGCCGAACAACTGGAACATGAACGGGACCGGCTGAGAACTCTCATCGACAACCTTCCCGATTATATCTTCATCAAAGATGCGAACAGTTGCTTCGTCACGGTGAATCAAGCTCTGGTGAAGATGTACGGACTGGAAACAGAAGCGGAACTGATCGGCAAGACGGACTTCGACTTCACCCCGATTGAACTCGCGGAGGCATTTCGAGAAGACGACCTTGCGGTGATGCAAACCCAGGAACCGCTTATTAATCGTGAGGAAGAAAACTTTCTGGCGGACGGAACTCGTCGCTGGCTGTTGACCACCAAGGTTCCACTCACGAATGCGGATGACGAAGTTGTCGGGCTGGTGGGGATCGCTCGAGATATCACGCAACGCAAATTGGCCGAAATGGAATTGCAGTCGGCAATGGAAGCGGCGGAAGTGGCCAACCGTGCGAAGAGCGAGTTTCTCGCTAATATGAGCCATGAAATTCGCACACCGATGAATGCCGTCATCGGCATGACGGAACTGGTCCTCGATACAGAACTCAACGGGCAGCAGAGAGATTATCTCGAGACCGTCCTCAACGCAGGGGAGTCTTTACTCGGAATTATCAATGACATTCTCGACTTCTCGAAGATCGAGTCCGGACGGTTCGAACTGGAATGCTACCCCATCGATTTGCGTGAGTGGCTCGGCGATTCCATCAAACCGCTGGCGATTCGTGCTCACAGTCGATCGCTTGAATTGGCGTGTCACATCGTTCCTGAAATCCCCAACCTGATCCGTGGCGACGGACTCCGGCTCCGGCAAGTGATTGTGAATCTGCTGGGGAACGCGATTAAGTTCACGGAGCAGGGCGAAGTGATTTTGCACGTGAATCTCGTTGAAGCGACCGACGAAGAGATCACGCTGCAGTTTCAGGTGACAGATACCGGAATCGGCATGGATGCTGAGACACAGGCTCGCGTGTTTCAGGCATTTGAACAGGCGGACATGTCGACAACTCGCAAGTTCGGAGGAACAGGTCTCGGGCTGACGATCTCTTCGAGGCTGGTGCAGCTGATGGGCGGAAAGATCTGGGTTGAGAGCGAGCCCGGCAAAGGAAGTACATTCCACTTCACAGCCAAGTTTCGGCCGGTTGCCTACGATGTTCCGACTGAAATGGTCGAAGACTTGTGTGCTGTTGAAGGGCTGAGGGTGCTGATCGTAGATGACAATTCCACGAACCGTCAAATTCTTGAAGAGATGTGTGTGAACTGGCGAATGGCTCCACTCGCTGTGGCGGATGCAGAGTCCGGACTTCGAGAACTGCGGGCTGCCTTTGAGAAGCAGAAACCATTCGATCTGGTGATCACAGATGCGAGCATGCCGGATGTCGATGGATTCATGTTCGCGGAGACGATTCAGAATGATTCACAGATCTCCAGCACGATCGTGATGATGCTCACCTCACTGGATCGCAATGAAGATCTGAAGCGATGCGAAGAGCTGGGGATTGGGCGTTACCTCACCAAACCGATCAAACAGTCCGATCTCTTTGATGCCATCATCGACCTCGTTCACAGCCCCGATTCAAGCGAGTCCTTTGAAGCTGCCGAAAATGCTGAGATGCTTGAATCGACCACTTCGCTCAAAATTCTTCTCGCTGAAGACAGCCCAGCCAATCAGAAACTCGCTGTCGGGCTGTTGTCGAAATGGAGCCACAACGTCACCGTCGCGAACAATGGACGAGAAGCCATCACTGCTGCCAAGAAGTCAGACTTCGATCTTATCCTGATGGATGTTCAAATGCCGGAGATGGACGGCTTGGCAGCGACTGCAGAAATTCGAAAACTTCAAAGCCTCGGAGAAATCGGACCGGTTCCCATTGTCGCAATGACAGCCCATGCGATGAAGGGAGATCGCGAAAGGTGCCTCGACTCCGGGATGGACGACTATGTTTCAAAACCGATTCGGCCTCAGGAATTGAAACGCGTCATCAAAGAACTGACAGACAGCCCAACATCAGAAGAATCTGAAAACATTACAGAGATGCAAGAACCAATTCACGATGACAGTCAATCTCCTTCGGACCACGCCAACGGTCAGTCGTCGGAGCCAACTCCGGTCAACGCTGAAGAATGCTCGAATGCAAAAGCGGCCATCGATTGGGCGCAGCTTCTCTCCAGCGCGATGGACGACGAAGAGCTGGCACTTGACGTTGCCCAGGCGTTCCTGGAAGAGTCGCCACAAGTCTTCGTCAAACTTCAGCAAGCCTACGAATCACGAAATTCTGATGATGTGAACCGATTTGCCCACACCCTGAAGGGGAGTCTCAGGACGATTGGCGCTCATTCTTCCTCGATCGCTGCCGAGTTGGAACAAGCTGCGGCGGGCGGGCATTGGGAACGCTGTCAGCAATGTATTTCTTCCCTTGAGCGGTCGCTTCCCGAAGTCATGACCGAGCTTCAGAAGGAAGTCGAAAAGCGATAGTTCGCTATCATTTCGACTTTTCACCGGGAATTTGCGGAACGTCGCAGAAGGGGACATGGGGAAATTTCTTTCTCCCGGTTTGCGAGCTACACTCCTCTACGAAGCTGGTCCGATTGCACAGTGTGATTGTCTGTGGCGTCATAGTTTGTGGCACGGATTGAGGAACTTGAGCAAATGGCTTGTTCCTCTGTTCTCGACAAGCACAATCGATCAGCGATGTGCGACAGCAGTTCGCACATGAGAAATCCCAATTTTCAGCAATGCGATGAAGTTGCAAGCGAGGTTTAGCAGTGAGTTATGACGTCTTTGGAGTTGGAAACGCGTTGGTCGATATTCAAGCGAAGGTTGATGAGTCCACGCTCAATCGTCTCGACTTTCAAAAAGGTGTCATGACCCTAGTCGACGGTGAAGTGCAGCAGGAAGTTCTAAACGCGATCGCCGGGATTGATGTAACCCGATGTGCTGGAGGATCTGCTGCCAATACGATCATGGGCATTGTGGGCTTCGGAGGAACCGCTTCCTACGCTTGTAAAGTTGCATCCGATGAAATCGGGCAGTTCTTCCTGCAGGACATGCGAAAGCAGGGCATCACCGTGGAAGTTCCCACCAACGATGGCCAATCTGGAACATGCGTCATTCTCATCACCCCGGATGCAGAACGGACCATGCTGACATCGCTTGGTGTCTCCATCACGTTGACTCCCGAAGACATTCAGGAATCAGCGATTCGACAGTCGAAATTCGTTTACGTGGAAGGCTATCTCTTCACTCAAGAGCCGACCCGATCCGCTGCTCTTAAAGCCATCGAACTCGCCAAGAAGCATGACGTGAAAGTTGCGTTCACTGTCAGCGATCCGTTTCTGATTCAGTACCACAAAGACGAATTCCTTTCGCTGATCGAAGGGCCTGTGGATCTTGTCTTCTGCAATCTCGACGAAGCTCGAGCCCTCACCGGTAAGCACGACGCCGTCGATTGTGCGCACGAACTGCACAATCATGCAGAGAACGTCGCTTTGACTCTTGGAGGAGACGGTTCCGTGTTGATGCATGAAGGGGCTGTCATTCCGATTGAAGGCGTGGAAGTCTCACCTGTCGACACGACAGGGGCTGGAGACATGTATGCCGCTGGCATTCTCTACGGAATCACAAACGGAATGACCTGGAAGCAGTCCGGGCGATTGGCTTCACATGCTGCAGCACGCGTCGTGGGACAACTCGGAGCACGACTCGCTCAACCATTCACCGAAGCTGAGATTCAAGAATTGGTCGGAGAATAAGTGAATCGCCGATGGTTTCGTGATCTGTTCGTGTGACAGTGGCGGCAATATTGCATCCTCAACTGGTGGTTCTGAACCGGGAGACTCTTGCAGACGATGGAGAGTACTGACGTGCGTCCTGCTCGATTCGCGATCGGTGACATTCATGGATGTTACGACGTCCTGAAGTCGCTCGTGAAAGCGGTTTCGATTCCCGATGACGAGCGCATCGTGCTCCTCGGCGATTATGTCGATCGCGGACCCGATTCAAAGAAGGTTTTGGATTGGGTGATCGATCGAACCCAGCGCGGATGCTGTATTCCACTTCGAGGAAATCACGATGCGATGATGCATGCAGCGCTCACTGGAAGATTGTCGCAAAAGCACTGGGAGTTATCTGGCGGTAAGGAAGCGATTTCGTCTTACCTCAAAGGTGGAGGCTCTTCGGCCAAGTCGAAGAAGCTGACTCAGATCGTTCCCCGAGAGCATCAGGAATTCCTCGAGTCCGGCCTGTTTCCGTATTGGGAGACTGAGAAGCATATCTTTGTGCATGGTGGGCTGATTGAAAATGTTCCAGTTGATCAACAGGATGATTTCGTCCTGTATTGGGAACGCTTCGACAGGTTGTTGCCTCACTGTTCAGGAAAAACCATTGTCTGTGGCCACACTGCCCAGAAGTCTGGCGTTCCGAACGATCGCGGATTTGCTGTGTGCATTGACACCAAAGTCTTCCCGGAAGGCTGGCTCACTTGCTTGAACGTCGAGACCGGCCAATACTGGCAAGCGAACCGAAAAGGCAGAATTCGCACAGACTATCTGCCTTCCGTGCAGAATAAGGAGACCGTGAATGATGGAACGGCAGATCGTCGTCCATGAGCCACAATCCTTGTTGACTGCGCACCTTGAGAGATCGCTCATCGACGACAGTTCCATTCAGGTGAAATGGACTCCTCACTGGATCGACTTCGTCCGCGAATCTCAGGCAGAGACGACGCGAGTTGCGATTCTCAATCGCGTTGAAATTTCGGAGAGTCTGATCCGCGATCTATTTCACATCGCACGTCTCACCAATGTCTGTTGCATTCTACGTCCGGTAGACGAACATCATGAGGATGTGCTGCGTGAGATCGGAGTTGTGTCTGTCATGGACGAAGCTCTGGCAGAGAAATGCCTGCTTACGACAACGGCACGCCTTATTTCAGATGAATCGCTTGATCGATGAGAATGCCGATCTGGCGCATTTTCAAATAGAACCCGGGACACCGAAGATGAAGAGTTTGTGGGTCTGGATTGGAATCGTCATTGCGATCGTTCTGGTCGTGGCCGCGTTGATACGGAAAGAGAAGCAGGTTCAAAACGATCAGCCCGACAACGTAAACGAGTCCTACGACGATGACGTCGTTGTTTCGACAGACTTCTTCGGAACGCGGTATGTCGGCATTGCCCTGCTGGAGAATAAAGACTGGCAGGAAAGTGATCGTGTTTTCGCTGAACTCGCCGAGGTTCTTCCCAACGAAATTCTTCCGTGGAGAAATCTGGCAATCGCCCGCACTGGGGCTGTCGAAGAGCGGGGCCAGCGGGAAAACAAAGAGGAAGCCAACCACACAATCACACGTGAATCAGCCGTTGAGGCAATTCAGTCTCTCCGTGAAAAAGAACCCGATGAGCCTTACAGCTATCGCATGGAGGCTCGCCTCATCGATCCCGTCAAAGGGATCAATGAGAAAATTAGACTCCTCAACGAAGCCAGCAAACGGTCTCCGGAAGATCCGACGATCTGGTACGAGATCTATTCCGTCGGCAGAGTGGCTCCGAGCGAAGATGCACGCAACCAATCCAATGCAGCGATTCTTAAGGCCTACGAATTCGCTCCGGAAAATCTCTTCGTCATACTCTCCGTTCTGGCAGTGCAGCTCGAAACTCAGGACCCAGCGATTCGCGAAACATTGCAGGCTGCTCGCCCATTGTTTGAACCGTTTCAGAAGCGGATTCAGGAGAAGACTCGGGCAGACGTGATGAAATTCCTCGACGCAGCAATCGCTGGCGTGGAGTCGATGAATTGGAATCAAGTCCGGGCGAATCTGATTCCTTTCTCAAACATCACCAAGCCAGAAGATGCTGTTCAAAGCGATCGACGCCGTATCGAGTCGAACTTGCTCGAGTTTATCAAAGTCGATTTCAGCGAGGGGCTGGAGGAAATCGTCGCTGTCTTTGCTGATCAGGCAGCCACCAATCTCGACATCACCTTCGAAGAACAAACGCTCATTTCCGGTATTGAAGGTTCCATCAACGACCTTCAACTGGTCGATTTCGATTTGGACACGTCGCTGGAACTCGTCATTCTGCAGCCATCGAAGTTGTCTGTCTGGCGGAAAGAAGTTGACGATTCTGAGCAAACTGAGAATTGGGCCGAAGTCGTCAGCCTTTCCTTCGAGGGAGAATTCGAACACGTTCTAGTTGCTGATCTCGACAACGATGCTGATGGCCTTGCAGTTGGAGATCTTCCCGAAGGCAGCATGCAATACACCGCCGATCTGGATCTGGTGCTCTACGGTATAGACGGAATCAAAGTCGTCCGGACCAACCTCGAAGAAGTCGGTGGGGTGATCTCGCTGGAGTTAGTGGATCAGGCTGGTTCACTCGCTGAACTTGCGATTGTGAGTTGTGTTCGGGCGGGCGACCTGAACGCGGATGGCGATCTCGACTTGGCTCTGATTACCGATGGTAAGCTGGAGTATTGGAACAACAACGGGAATTTCGAGTTCCAGAAAATGCCGCTCACGACGGAAATGCCTGAGGGAACAGTGGCTGATGTGCTGATCGTCGACTTCGATCGAGATATCGATCAGGACATTGTCGTGCTGATGGAAGACGGAACCGTTGGCGTTCTGGAAGGGCTGAGACACGGGGATTTTCGCTGGCTGGAACTGGACTCCCTCGATGAGATTTCCCCAGCACGTTCGCTGGCGATCAACGATGCGAATCGAAATGGGGCGTGGGAACTGCTCTGCCTCGGCGAAGATGGAGTTTCGGAAATCCAAACGCGGATTCCCACTACCGGCGAGTTGCAGGTCATCGCGACAAACGAAATCTCCCATCGCGGCAGTCCGGTTCTGATCGAATGGGACTACAACAACGATGGGCTCCGCGACATCCTGACCATTGAGTCCAGGCAGTTGCGTTTTCGACATGGCGGCGAAGGAGGAGCTTATGTTGAGTCCGAAGAACTAATCACCGGTGACGAGAAGTTCGGCAAGCTCATTCGTTGCGGAGATCTCGACGGGGACGGCGATGACGATCTCGTCACTCTTCGCGGGCAGGAGATCATCTGGCTAAAGAATGAAGGAGGCAACCGTAACCACTGGTTAGATGTGGCTGTCATCGCTCAACTCAACAAAGGGGACGGGCAGAGTCAACGAATCAACCACTTCGGAATTGGGTGTACGATCGAAGTCCGGGCTGGTGCTTTTGTTCAACTGCTGCCAGTTCTTGATCCGGGGCCACGCAGGTTCGGACTTAACGAAATCGAACAGGCGGATGCTGTCCGCGTCGTTTGGACGAATGGAATTCCCGAAAACATCATCCAGCCCGCGACAGATCAACTCGTCTGGGAACGGCAGACATTGACGGGATCATGCCCGTATCTCTACGCATGGAATGGTGAGCGTTTTGAGTTCGTGACCGACTTACTCTGGGCTGCACCAATCGGATTGACGAATGCTCAAGGAGAAATCGTTCCGGACCGTCCGTGGGAGTACCTGAAGATTTCCGGTGATCAGCTCAAAGCTCGCGACGGAAGGTATCAGCTGCAGGTGACTGAAGAACTTTGGGAAGCCGCTTATTTCGATCAAGTGGAACTCTTCGCAATCGACCATCCCGCCGACATCGAAATCGTCACCAATGAAAAAGTTGGCCCGCCATCGATTGCAGAACATCACATCTACGGCATTGCAGAGAGGAAAACTCCGGTCTCTGCTCACAATCATTCCGGGCGAGATTTGCTTCCTGAGATACAAAATCGAGATGCCGTTTACGCGAAGCCATTCGACAAGAAAAGAATGCAAGGTTTCACCGACGAGAGCTTCGTTGAACTCGATCTCGGTCTTGAAGAACCACCACAAAACTTAACGCTGTACCTGACCGGTTGGATGTATCCGACCGATACCGGGCTGAACCGCGCGATTTTCGAGAACCGTCAACTCGACGGTCCAGTTCCGCCAGCCATTTCGGTTCCTGGTCCGGATGGCGAATTCGTCCAAGTCGTCGACTACTGCGGATTTCCCGGTGGAAAGACAAAAACGATCGCAATTCCACTAGGAAATCCGTTCCTCACTGATGATTTTCGGCTTCGGATTTCCACAAGCATGGAACTGTATTGGGACGAAATCAGTTTCACGACAGAGACCGTCGAATTCCCTTCAGAAACGACTCCGCTGAATCTTAGTAGTGCCGATCTTCACTATCGCGGAGTCTCTCAAATGACGCCGGGAGATAACTTTGGACCGGAGCAGTTTGATTACGAACAAGTTGATCCGTCTCCAGCCTGGCAATCGATGGGCGGAATGATGACACGGTACGGTGACGTGCGGGAACTGTTGCTGAGTACCGATGCTCAGATGGTTGTGATGGGAAGCGGAGACGAAATGACGCTCAGCTTCGACGTTCCTGATAAGGGCATTCCAGAGGGCTGGACTCGAGATTTCATCATTCGCAGCGTGGGATGGGATAAGGATGCAAACCTGCACACGGTCTATGGGCAAAGTTCAGAACCGCTGCCGTTTGTCGGGATGAAGAGCTATCCACCAGATCCCAACGTCACACTTCCTCACGATGAGGAATACCTTCGAAAGTATCAGACGAGGCGAATGGACCCGGACGGATTCAGGACCGCGTTGAGACGACTCAAAATCGACCGAATACCCGAAAACTCACCCAGCGTTCCGTAGGACTGGCGTCGATTCGTCATTCTCGCATCGGTCGATTTGAATCTGTGGCTCGGTCGAGCTATTGTGATGGCCAAGTCAAAACTTCAACCTGTCATTTCTGACGATTCCCGTCTGACTGGTATTCACCACACGGATCGTATCTTCCTCACCTGTCATTAAGTGATCTGGCTATGCTGCAAAAGGCCTTTCTAACACTCACATTGATGTTTGTTCTCGCGCTTTCAGCGACGAGCACTGCCAACGATCAGCTCGTTTATCCTCTCGATGTGGCAGTGGGACCGAACGAAGAAGTTTATATCGCCGACCGTAAACTTCCCGGCATCTGGAAGGTCGTCGATGGACATCTGGAAGTCTTCTTCAAAGCCTCGAAGACCTTTCGCACCCCGCTCAATGCGGTGCGTTGCGTGGCTGTTGATACTGATGGAACAGTCTATGTAGGAGACTCATCAACGCGAGAAGTTTATGCCATCGGTGAGGATCGGAAACCGCTCCCGTTGTCTGACGGACACATTGGAATTGCTGCCGATCTGCTGATTGATGGAGACCGCTTGATCGTTTCAGATCTTGAAACGCAGCGGATCTGGAGTCTTCCGAAATCCGGAGGCGAAGTTCAGGAGCTCGCGGTGATTGCAGGAGTCAGAGGCTTGGCGAAGTCTTCGGAAGGGGAACTGATTTGCGTCACGACGCTCGAGAATCCGGTTCGCAAAATTGCAGAGGATAAAACTGAGTCAGTCATCATCTCAGGGCGACCGTTTGAGATGCCTCACCATTGTGTGATTGCAGAGAACACGATCTTCGTCGCGGACAATTACGCAGGCGGGATTTGGAAAGCGGAGCTCTCTGGAGAAACTCCTCCCGAACTGATGCGCTCCGGAGCACCACTTCAAAAACCGGTCGGTCTTTGCCAGTATCGAGATGGTTTTCTCGTTGCCGACCCACACGCGAAAGAGATCTTCTTGGTCCCCGCAGGAGCAGGGGAAGTGACTCGCTTAATCAATTCTGAGTGAGCCCAGCGAACTTGCGGATCGTTCATTCCGTGGGAGTGAACACACGAATGCGGGCGGTCTTCCTTTGAGTCGCGACTTGCTCGTTCCACATCTGCTGAGTCAATTTGTTGACGACTTCAGGACGAGCGTCTTCGAGGCTGAGGTCTCCCGGAGAAACTTCTTCGACAAAGACAATGTGCGCACCGTGTTCCGTGGTGAACGGTTCACTGATTGTTCCCGGAGACGTGGCAAACGCAACACTCGCGATGGCGTCCGAGACCTGACCGTATCTTTCGAAGCTGCCGATTCGTCCCCCCTGAGTCTTCGAAGGGCTCTCTGAGTTTTCACTTGCTGCGTGTGCAAAGTTTGCTTTTCCGGAGAGAACAGAATCTCGAATACCCGAGAGTCGCTCCAGGATTTGCTGACGATCTTTTGGTGTTGCATCAGATGGGAAGCTGAGGAAGATCTGAGAAGCTGTGACGCGAGTTCCGTCGAAGTCTCTTTGATTGGACTTCCAGAACTCTCGAATCCTACGCTCATCGAGAGTTTTTGTCACGTAGGTTCGCCAGGCAATCTCGAACGCAAGCATCTCTTCGAGGTCATCAGTGGTGATTTCCAGCTTCGCCAGCTGGTCCTCGAGGTTTTCGCCGCGACGTTCCAGTGCGGACGTCAGCAACTCCATGCGTCGAGCAAGCATCTGCGAGTCAGCTTCAATCTTTTTTTTCTCGAGAAACTGGCGAATGAGTTCCCGGTCGATCAATTTGTCGATCAGTTCCTCTTGGTTGTTTTGAGCAGCGAGTGAACGACCAGCTTGCTGAAAGAACTGCAATCGTAGCTGACTGGCGGTCACCGGACGACGATTCACAGACGCGATCGGCTGTTCTTCTTCGTTGGCTGCAAACAAACTCGACGACGCGACAAACAGAGCAATGATCACCACGAAAAGAGTTCGCGCTCTGAGGATGTTCGATGTCGTTGAGTTCAATGCGAGCGGCATCAGTCGGGCCTCATTGGTGGCTGATCAGTGTTTGTGAGTGATCGTGGAGAAGCTTTCCGTCGATGGCAACTTCATCTTTATTTGGCAACGTATCGCATGCGCAAGCTTTGCTTTCATCTAGGAAAACTAGTTCTTGAACGTGCAGAGCGACTTTCAATCTCAAATTCGTCCTCGCTCACGCATCAGCTTCTTCAGTCGGTGGAGGCGTCGGAGAAGGTGAAGCTGGCTGAGGATCAACAATCGCGATGAGCTTCTGACCCACTTTGGGTTCAGGAGATGTCGAATCGAGGATCGCAAGCTTACTGTTGTGAATTGTGAAGAGCGGGATTGCGTCGCCGCCGTACGCTTCCTGAAAGTCTTTGAACGTGAATTCGGACGTCAGTTTTGTCGTCTTGATGACCGCCCCCGAATCGAGCCGATCGACAAGTGTTTGATAGCTGTAATCTTCTCCGAACAAGAACCGTGCACGAAGATGAGAAACGGATCGTTCTTGCTTTTCTGCACGACGCCAGGGAGTAAGTTGGAAGACGTTCGCACGACCGAACAGCTCAGCGAAGTGCATTGCTCCGAGAGAATTGACTTCATCGTTCGGGGTCAGTGCCAGGAACCGGCCGATTCCCCCGAGATCGAGGCTGTGAGCGGCGTTTTCGTCCAGAATGTTCACAGAAGAAGTTCGAAGCCCCTCCATTCTCGCAGTTGCGATATTCCAGCGGTTGGTATCAACCAGCAACACGACAATACCTGCCTCCTGAATCGCTCCACCGATAGCTCGGGCCAATTCGTTCGCCCCCAAAAGGAGAACACCTTGTGGGTTCGATGACGCTAACCCGAGCTTACGAGCGAGAGGAAACGCAGTCAGGCCGTAGACGACCACAGTCCCAACGATAACCATGAAAGTAGCGGAGACGAATTGCTCGCCTTCAGTTCCGTATTCCGAAAGTTTGAACGCGAAGACAGAAGAAACCGCCGCCGCGACAATTCCTCGCGGAGCCATCCACGACAGGAACAGTCGTTCCTTCCAGTTCAGCTGCGAAAATGCCGTCGAAATGAAAATCGCGACCGGTCGAACAATCAAGATGACGAATGCGACGAACGCCAACCCTCGCCAGCCAAGTTGCACAATCGAGCGAAGTTCGACTCGAGCGGCCAACAGAATAAACAACCCCGAAATCAGCAGGAGACTCAAGCTCTCCTTGAATTCCAGGATGTGTTTCAAAGTCACTCCAGAATTCGCGAGCATCACTCCCATCAGAGTGACAGCTACCAGCCCAGATTCCTCCTGACACAAGTTCGAAGCTGTGAACGCTGTCAGCACAAACAGCAAAGTCACCAGTGATTCAAGGTGGTCAGGAACAGCATGATTCTTCAAAACCCATGCCAGAATAATCGCGGCAGCAGCTCCAATGCCTCCTCCGTAGAGAATCGTCGAAAGCAAATTCTGAAGAGCCACGATGGAACTCTGATTGACACCTTCTGAGAGCAACGGAGCGTACGCTTCGAAAACCAGAACCGCGAGCACAGCTCCAATCGGGTCGATGACAATACCTTCCCATCGAGCGATGGGTCCCACTTGTCCAATCGGACGAATCTGCCGAAGCAGGGGGCCAATCACCGTTGGTCCAGTCACGACGAGGATCGCCCCCAGGAGAATCGAGGCGAATACTGAGAAATCAAGAATGTAGTAGGCACCGAGTGCGATCAGTCCCCATGTGATGAAAACACCCACACTCAGGATGTATCCTAGGACTGCTCCGATCTGCTTCAGCTCTGGAAGCTTGAGCGAGAGGCTTCCCTCAAAAAGAATCACCGCCACGCTGATCGAAACAAACGGGAAGAGCAAAGGCCCCAGAAGTTTGTCTGGATCGACGACATTCAAGACCGGGCCAGCAATGAATCCACTCGCCAGCAACAGCAGAATCGATGGCAGCCGAAGCTTCCAGGACAGCCACTGAGCACCTGTCCCGAATACCACGATCAGGGTGAGCGAAATAAGAAGATCCGTTTCGTGCACGATGAGTCGATTCTGTCGGAAGGCTCACGGAAGTTGGGGCATCAATCTTTTCGCTCCCGAATCATAGGACGCCATCGCAATGCTGCGAAACTCTGGCTGCCATGACAATGATCAAATCATCGGTCAATGCTGACAATCAGACGTCAAATGACATCCCGGATCGGCAAGCGATCGTGGGGACAGTATTTCGTGGTCACGAAAATGACGCAAGAGAACATGTGATTGAATTGATGACACTTCACTCCGGTCTCAGTTTTGGTTTGAGATCGGGAAAAAGACATCTGAAGACTTCCACTTACCAAGCATGGTAATCATCGAGTGTGGCGGCGAATTTTGTCTTCATCGAGTATTCATGAATCGCGACTAATGTATTGCATCGAATGGATCTGTTTGCGCTGAGCCACGCTGAAACTGTTCCGCAATGCAGAGAACTCCTGTCTTCTTCGAGAAGTCTCAGCGTCAGATCCTTCGACAAGAGATTGATTTAGATCGGAGAATTCGGTCAACAACGAAGCGGATCGGACTTGTGATGAAGACTGAAGTGACAATGGACGACGTGCGGGATCACAGCATTCTCAGCTGCTCCGCACGCGGAAATACGCTAATCGTGAAACCGACCGGCAGCATTGTCGGCTTCGAACCACGAACATTTCATAACGAGCTTCATCGAATCAAAACGCTGATGTCGTCCGGCGAGTTTCGCAATCTCATCTTTGATTTGAGCGGGGCGCGATATTTCGGCACAGAGCTGATCAGTGCCATTGTTTCGCTGGGGAAAATGGTCAACGAGTCTGGACAGGCACTCGTTGCCGAACCGTCTCCTGACATGAGACTCGTTCTCGAAAAGATGAAGGTCAATCTGATCGTGCCGATTGAAGACTCGACTCAGCAGGCGATCAGTCGAGTTGTCGAAGAGTCACCAAACGACTGGTTGAAACGCAATAAGTTCTTGGCAATCCCGATGGTCGTCGCTGTGGCAATTTTTGGAGTGTTTGCACTGACAGCGTCAACCAACCTGCTGAACGGCGTCGTCGGAACTCAGGCCTCGCGGCAGTATTACGTTTTAACTGAGCAAATCAGCGAGATCGAAAAGATTCGCAGCGAAGAAAACCCCAGCCGCGCTTGGACGAAATTTTCAGCAAGAGCTGACGGGAAACTCAAACCATTCCTCGACACATTGCGAGACCAACCGGCGCGATCGCCGTTGAACGAGTCGTTGTATCAATCAACACTCGCGGTTTGGCAACTGACCGTGCAAGACGTCGTCCCCTCTGAAACATCCCTTGAGTCAGCCAAATCAAAACTCGCTGAAACAGCACGTTTGATCTCAGCTGAGCAAGGGCTGACCGTGGCTGAAGTCCACTCTGACGACCAGAATGTCAATTCCCAGAAGAGCACGCTCCCAGCTGATCAACGTCCAGTCGCATCGGAATAAGGCCCTGGCAACGAAAAGCCTATCCAAGCCAGCCGTCTACGCCGCAACCCATCCTGTTTCCAGACTCGCCAATTCGCTTCTGGTTTACTGGCTCGGTGAGTCGTTTCCTCGCGGAAGAACAATTGGCTCAGCGTTTTGACCGTGGATCAAGTCGGCTTTCGCTCACTCAAATCTCTGGAAACTGATTGACGGGCTGTGTGAAACCCGATATCGTGCCCGCCTCGGAGAGGTGGCAGAGTGGCCGAATGCACCGGTCTTGAAAACCGGCGTGGGGAAACTCACCGGGGGTTCGAATCCCCCCCTCTCCGCTCTTCTGACTCTGCGAAGCCAAGCGACAGGATGTGCTATCCCCTGTTGCTTTCTGAGTTTGTGGCAAGACGATAGTACTTACACAGTCGTCTCCCGAAGCACAAACCCACTCTGGCCTCAACCCTCAATAGTTGGGAGCGTGGGTACTCTGAGCCCGTTAGTCGAGGGAGCTTTTCATTCTATTTCGATGTGACACGTACATCGTCTGGACAGACCTATTTGTTTGAGGTCCCGTCAATAGGGCCGACGTTGTAGGGCAGGCTTGGTTAAGTCAGCAGCAAGTAACATTCAATTGATCAATGCGATGCAGGTGGATTGGAATGACGCCTGAGTTCCAGTTCGCCATCTCATCGAATTGTAGATGAGTTCGAGAGGATGTGTTGCTGCAGAGGTATTGGACGAGAGTGACGACAACCAGTGGTGACTTCTCTCTCTTGGGGAGTACACTATGGCTTCGAATTTTGTCTGGTTATCAAATCTTCAAGACTGTCCATGAACTTGCACCTGCCGCAGAAACGTAATTCTCTCATCGGTCATTTTCGTTTGCCGGCGATGATTCTCCTCGGCGCAGCATGCGGTGCCTTTCTGGCATCTTGTGGTCAGAAATCTCCGGAACAGGTTCCGACTCTGGAATCGAGCAACTCGAAATCAGACGATGACACGATCGTCATTCTGGATTCGAAGGGATACGTCGGTCATGAAAAGTGCCGGGAGTGTCACGAGGGGATTCATGACGTTGAGACAAATTCTCCACATGCGAGAACGTTTGCGAGGACGTCAGATTCCGAGATTGCGGATCTGATGTGTGGCCGCTCGGTTGAGGAACGACAGCCGTACGGGACTTACGAGTACAGCTGTGATGAAGAAGGCTTATTGGTCGCGCTTCCAGCAATCTTTCCGCAGCGGGCGTTTCCTCTCGACTTCGCGGTCGGGTCGGGGGAACATGCGGTCACGTTTCTGACCTTGCTCAAAAATAAAGAAGGGGAAACGATCGGGATTGAACATCGGATGACTCGATACACCTCCGATGATGCGCTCGATGCGACCCCCGGTCAGGACGATCTGGACCCTGTCATTGATGTCAATTTGTGGGGCAGGACGATTCCCTCGGAAGATGTCCAGCGGTGCATTGCGTGTCACACAACGACTGCCACGCTTGAGGGGAGCCAACTCATTCAATTGACCAGTGGCATTTTTTGCGAAAGATGCCATGGGCCGGGGGAGGCTCACGTGCAGGCTGCTGAAAATGCGGACGAGGCTCTGACGCTCTCGAGTATTCGAAGCGGTTGGACGGCCGATGAGGAAATCAGAATGTGCGGTGAGTGCCATCGACTGCCGGATGACATTGCTCCTGAAAGGCTGGAAGCGTACCCGAACTCGCTGGTCCGCTTTCAACCGGTCGGGCTCTTACAGAGTGCTTGCTTCCTGGAGTCTGGACGAACTCTCTCATGCACGTCATGTCACGATCCGCATGCTCCGGTCTCGTCTCGCACAGAGGCTCAGCAAATCCAGACCTGTTTGAACTGTCATCAGGATCAGGAACAGACGATATGCCCGGTTTCGCCGAAGACCAACTGCATCGAGTGTCATATGCCAGCGATGGATTTGACACGCGGAATCAAGTTTCATGACCACTGGATTCGCGTGCGAGATCCTGACGAGTCGCTCGGGACGGGAGATGTTCCGCATCACGTCAATCCGTAGACGAGTCAACCGAAGAGTTGATTCTGCCCGATGTGTTGTGAAGCTTGCGTGTCCTTGTGGTGACTCATTCCTTTTCCGGAATGGCTTTCAGCAGGGCTTCTTGCAATCGTGCTGCTTCCTGCGGTCGTCCGCTCATCGCAGCCGCTTTCAGAAGTGGAGCGATAATTCTTCGGTCTTCGGGGTACCTTCGATACAACGGATTGAGAACCTCGTAAGCTTCCTCAGGTTTTCGCTCGAAGAGGAAAAGTTCGCCTTTGAGAAGATTTGCTTCGAGGTGATTGGGAGAACGCTGCAGGATTTGTTCGACTTCGTCTTTCGCTTCATCCAGCCGGTTCGACTGCCGCAGGACTTGGGCGAGGATCACTCGAACTTCGACATCGGATGGAGTCTCTTCAAGGCACCATCGAGCATGTTCTTCTGCTTCGTCGAGTTCTCCTGACATCTTCAATGCATATGCCAGGCTCGATCGGGTCATGTAGTTGTCCGGATCAAGCTCGAGCGCTTGTTGCAGCGGGGCGATCATTTCTGTTTGGCGATTCAGCCCGGCGAGGGTCTCCGCCAGCAAGTGATATGATTTCACTCGATCGGGATCGAGGCTGATGACTTTCCGGACTTCCGGAAGCGCAAGCTGAAACGCTCGGTCTCGGAAGTACAGTTCTGCGAGTGTGAGCTGCGATGCGAAATCCTGAGGGTCCTGTTCGAGGATCGTTTCGAGAGCTTTTTCCGCAGCGACAGAATGATACGCCTTGAAGCCTGCTTCAGCGATAAATCGCTGGGCGATGAGATATTCGTCTGCGTTCTCTGGGACTTGTGACCAGATTTCGATTGCTTCCAGTGGATCGGTTTCTCGGTAGCTTAAAGCCAGAAGCATGCGAGCTTCCTGGTCCTTCGGGTTCGAAGCGAGATGATGGGTGAGGATGGATCGAGCCCGGTCGACTTCCCCGGCAGCGAGTGCTGCCTGGCACTGTTGGATGGCTGTTTGCTGCTGCGAACTCCAGATTCCGAAGCCGATTGCGGCGAGAATCACCAAAAGCAGAATTCGGCCAGCCCACGGTGAACGGCGAGAATCAGGAGGAGATTGTTGGTCGGCGGGTTCGTGAGTATCCGGCATCAGAGTGTCTTCTTCAGTCGACAATTAAGAGAGAGCCAGCGTTGGCTCAGTCGACATCATTCTTGAGGAACGGCCTTATCGTGGAAAGGCGTTTTCTGAAGGAATTGGAGTCCCGGTCCCCTCCACCAGAACGTGAAGTTCGTCGGTGTTGAGGTTCTGCCACAACTCCGATTTCCCTGATGGCCAGTTGACGGTGACCTGATCGACGTTCACTGGCGAGGCATCTGCAGACTCTTCAGCATTCGAGTCTGGTAAGATTCCGAACACCATCTCGCGATGTCGACTCGAAAGGTAGCTTTCATTCAGGGAAAGAGTTCGTGTGAGCTTTTGCTTGGGGGTTTCTACGGTGACGATGGCTCCAACTGGCAAGCGTGAAGATCGTGTTCCAACGAGTAGAAGTCGGAGAGGGTGCCCAGCTTGTTCGCTGGTGTTCCGCAAGAGGAGTGCTGACTGATCGAGGTGATTGACGGCGACGTCCGGTCTCCCATCGCGGTCAAAGTCTGCGATCGCTGTTCCGCGGCCGAGTCCATATCTTTGAAGGGGTTCTCCGGCTGTTGCGGTCACGTCCTCAAACTGCCCATTCTTCCCTCGGAATACCTGTGATTGCTGCTGGTAAGGGACATCGCGTTTGAGAATGTTCAACTGGTCGTGGATGTGCCCATTAGTCACGAACAGATCCAGTTCTCCGTCGTTGTCAAAGTCGACGAAGCTCGTTCCGAAACCGAGATACGAATAACTCGCCCTGGCGAGACCGACCTCGGGGGTGACATCGAGGAAGAAGCCGAAACCTTCATTTCGATAGAAGGTATTCGTTTCGGCAAAGTAGTTTGTCACAAACAGATCGAGCAGTCCGTCGTTGTCTGCGTCATCACAGGTGACACCCATCCCAGCTTCACGTTCTCCGACTCGGTTTAATGCTGTTCCCGAGAGCAAACCTTGTTCGTTGAACTCTCCTCCGTTGTTGACCCAGAGCTGATTGGGAGTTGAATCGTTGGCAATATACAGGTCGAGATCTCCATCTCGATCGATATCTGCGGTGATGATCCCAAGCCCGGGTTGACTGGGAGCTGTCCGGAAACCGAGTTCTTGCGAGGATTCAACGAACGTGCCGTCTCCGCGGCCGACGTATGCGCAATCGGGTTCGGCGGTGTATGTCCAGGGAGGACAGGCGATGGGGAAGTCCATTCCTTCAGGAGACTGGTCCGTGCAAGTCTTGTAGTCGTCGACGGAGATTTGAACGTAGTTCACGACGAACAAATCTGGGACGCCGTCAGATTGGAAATCAGTCCAGGCACAACTTGCTCCATACTTGGAATTCTTGAGGTTGCACGCTTCGGACTGTTCGGTGAATGTTCCGTCACCGTTATTTGAATAGAGGCGGTCCCGTCCGACGTTACTGACGTAAACGTCCGGGAACCCGTCGTTGTTACAATCGCCGACAGAGATGCCCATCGCGTATCCAGGAGCGAAAATCGTGGCGGATTCCGTGACGTCCTGGAATTCGCCTGCAATGTTTCGGCACAAAACGTCACCGAGACCAGACTCTGGATCGAGTGTACCCGTCCAGCCACCTCCCTGACCGAAATAGAGGTCGACGAATCCGTCGAGGTCATAGTCGAGCGCTCCGACTCCCGATCCCATTGTCAGATGAATGTGGCGTTTGGGCGATTGCGGAGAAACATGGCGAAATGGGACGCGAAGTTTCTGGTCGAAGGTCAAAGGCGGATCAGGCTCATCAGCTGTGATCTGCCAGCCTGTAGCAACGAAAAAAACGAACCACACCGCAATTGCAGCGTGATTCGTTTTTTGAATGATCCAATGCAGGGAGTTCATGAACGGCCTGCTGTTATCTTCCAGATAGAAACATGAACAGCCTGAGTAAGCACTCGTCAAAGCTTGATCTACTCTTGAGCAGGTTTCCCAACTCGCAGTTCAGAAATTGCTTTCAGAAGATTGTCATACGCAGCTTTAATTGCTTCGTTATCACTTCCGCCTGCTTTCTCGATGAGTTCACGGGCGGCTGCAACAACAGCGTCTTTTTGTGGTTGTTTGCTGGCTGCGTCTTCTGGAAGCGGTGCAGATTCGAACTGATCGACTGCGCTCTTGAACGAGTCTTTCTTAACCGCAGCTTTCAAGCCAGCGACATTGCCGCCGCCATATGCGTATCCGACTTCCATCATGGCCGTCTGATCGAAATCTTCGAGGCCAGGATAGCTGAGGGAAGGAATCTCGGTGGACATTTCTTCGAGGGCAGGGTTGCTGCAACCAACCTGCAAGAGAGCGACGACTGAAAAGCAAATCCAAAGCCGTGAGAACATTTCTGAGTCTTTCTTTGACGATCAGACAAGATTATGAAAGTGAGAAAAGAAGCAAACGAGCGATTGAGATCGCTCGTTTGCAGAATTCACTTCGGCAGAACAGAGAACAAAGCTATCTGTTCGATCACGAGTTTCTGAGTGAACTAATATCGCTGAACAGCGATGTGCGATGTTCACGAAAGATCAAGTAAAACGCAAGAGAGTTTAGACTAGAAGGCGATAACGTTCGCTTCTTTTCCGGATCGAGAGAACATGTGCGCCCACGAAACTCCGTCGACGTTTTCTGAGACGAACCGCACCGCACCGTCACCGAAGAGTGCCTGAGCACCACCAGCGTGTGCACTGGAGAGTGGCAAGCCACCGCCGTTGCCAGCATCAACACGGTCAGTCCATGTCACTTGATCCGGTTTTGGATCGTTAATTCGCCAGATCTGACGCCATTGGTTTGGGTTAGCTCCATCGTTCGCTGGCAGGCTCGTGTCAACAACAACACCACCGTTGCACTGACACCAGGCTGTGCTTTCGAACCATTCACGGCATCGTTCTCGGTTGTGAGTGTTTCCGACAGTCCCGTTCGGTCCAGCTGGTGATGGCAGGCCACCGCTGGTTCGGACCAGAGTCTTTCCACGGAAAACTTCACCAACCAGAATGGTGTTGGAAGAACCGTCTTTCGCGTCTTCAACGCTGGCTCCAGTACGGGTCATCAATCCCAAGTCGCCGTCAACGTTTCGCTCTGCTCCATGGCTTGCATCAGATCGTGCACGGACAGCTGCTGGGTAGTTACTTCCGTGAACTGGTCGTCCAGCGCGACCTGACCAGTCGCCAACGCTTGTCTCAGTATCATCACTTGGGCAAATGTAAGCGGGAATCATCGTGGCGACGGCAACAGCGCCTGGAGTGTCATCAGGCACACCACCGTTGGCGCCGAAGCAACCGTTCAGACCTGAGTTGTCGATATCGATTGAGTTGTAGAGAGGAGCTTGATCGATATACGGCAGAATGGAAACACGCCAGCTCCATCCGCGGCTGCGGATCCAAGAGTTGCAGCCATTACCTGTCTCGTACAGGTTGGGGTTCCCGTAGGCCATGACGGTGTTCGGGAACTGATTATAAGCATCGTGGTAGTTGTGCAGCGCAAGACCAATTTGTTTCAAATTATTTCGGCACTGCGTCCGGCGTGCTGCTTCGCGAGCCTGTTGAACGGCTGGCAGAAGCAGAGCAATCAAGATGGCGATGATCGCGATGACGACCAACAGTTCGATCAGCGTAAACGCTTTTCTTTGACGTAGGTGTTTGCTCATGAAGTGAATTCTCCAAAAAAAGACAGAAAAACCGAACTGAAGACGGGATGTACGCAAATTCGCAGCATCAATACATTCACTTATCAACATGTATCGTACGCTATGAGTGCACTGTTGGCAAGCTAACCTCGTTAGAAGCCATACTTTGCGCCCGGAATAGCGAATCGCTTATGCATCGGTCGTATTCATCTACACGAGTGTGAAACACAGAAAGAAACGGATCGAAGTCGCGAAATTCATCCAGATAACGAGAAAAAACATCAAAAGTTCTCCGTGATCTTTACTCACTTTGAGTACAGCTCGAGTGGTCGAACTTGGAGCTGAAGTATTCGAAGTGACGGGCCCAGTGACATTCAAAACGGATACGGGACTCAAGGATCTGTCAGCAAGCTGTTGCCTGAGACCGCGCCATTGCTGAAGAGCGTGACAATCCTGTTGAGTGTGCGCCGGAAAGAGATCGAAGCCCGGAAAGAAAGAACTGATCGTTCAGTTCTGCAAAGACACCTTCAAGGAGACGCTGTGTTCAAGAGAGGGCGATGTATTCGATCGCATTCCTAAAAGAAGAAGAGCACGGCAGTAAGTACTGCCGTGCTCTTCGAGTAATTCATGAAACATCAGACGAACAGGAACTAGAAGGCGATAACGTTCGCTTCTTTTCCAGATCGTGAGAACATGTGTGCCCACGAAACTCCGTCGACGTTTTCTGAGACGAACCGAACTGCTCCGTCACCGAACAGTGCCTGAGCACCACCAGCGTGAGCACTGGAGAGTGGCAATCCGCCACCGTTTCCTGAGTTGTTACGGTCAGTCCAGGTCATCTGATCTGGCTTCGAATCGTTGATACGCCAGATCTGGCGCCATTGATTTGGGTTGGCTCCGTCGTTCGCTGGCAGGCTTGTGTCTTCAACAACACCACCGTTGCACTGACACCAGGCTGTACTCTCGAACCATTCACGGCATCGTTCACGGTTATGAGTGTTTCCGACTGTGCCGTTTGGTCCTGCAGCAGATGGGTATCCACCACTCGTACGAACCAAAGTTTTGCCGCGGAAGACTTCACCGACGACGATTGTGTTAGACGAACCGTCTTTTGCGTCTTCGACGCTGGCTCCGGCGCGGGTCATCAGGCCCAGGTCGCCATCTGTGTTTCGTTCCGCTCCGTGGCTTCGGTCTGAACGGGCACGGACAGCAGCTGGGTAGTTACTCCCGTGGACTGCTCGGCCTGAGTAAGTTCCGATGCTGGATTCGGTGTCGTCGCTTGGGCAAAGGTAAGCTGTGATGACAGTTGAGATGGCGACTGAACTTGGGGTGTCGTTTGGCACACCACCGTTGGCTCCAAAGCAGCCGTTCAAACCGGTGTTCTCGATATCGAGTGAGTTGAAGAGCGGAGCTTGATCGATGTAAGGAAGGATCGAAACTCGCCATCCCCAGCCACGGCTGCGGACCCAAGAGTTACAGCCATTGCCTGATTCGTACAGGTTTGGGTTCCCGTAAGCCATGACGGTGTTCGGGAACTGGTTGTAAGCGTCGTGGTAGTTGTGCAGTGCCAGTCCGATCTGCTTGAGATTGTTTCGGCACTGAGTCCGGCGTGCTGCTTCGCGAGCCTGCTGAACGGCTGGCAACAGCAGTGCAATCAGGATTGCGATGATCGCGATCACGACCAGCAACTCAATCAGGGTGAACGCTTTTCTCTGACGTAAGTGTTTAATCATGAAGCAAGGTCTCCAAAAAAAGTTAGAAAAAACCAAACAGAAAATGGGATGGACGCGTAATCGCGATGCGAAGTCGTCCGTGTTCGAAGGGTGTTTTCTCTGCTCAGAAATCGCAATTTGTAGGCTAACTTCCTTCGAAGTCACGCTTTGCGCCTGAAATCGCGGAGCGTTCGTGAATCGAACGTATTGATCAACACAGGTATGTGGCAGGGAAAGATAGGCGCCGGCAGCACAAAAATCATCCGGTTATTGGGAAAAAATTTCAAAACTTTGCAAAGATTCTTGTTCAGATTGACTACACAGCGAATGATTGGTTTTGTGCAGACTGTCGACTGAGGACGGTTTGAAACAGTTCACTGAGCAAGAATAATGTTTCGAAAGTCTTGGTCGGAACCGAGTGCAGATTCACTCCAGGTGAATGAATTCTTGCTTGAGAAGTGTGATGCGATCTGCTGAGTTTCGTGAATCTACTCGAGAGGTTCCGTTAGCGATTTCACCGAACGGCAAGTTCGCTGGCGCGAGCGTTGAATGCCTCCGCTGCCTGGCTGTCAGAGCGTGCTTCTGCGACCTGAGCTGCCAACTGATATGATTCGGCTTCCCAGGGTTTTCGCTTCAAGAGAACTTGTGCCATTTCATGAGCGTCTTCGAGATTGCCGAGGCGCAGGTGTTCTTTAACGAGGCTCGCGATCAGGGAGTTTGTCATGAAATCGGTGTTGAGTGACTCGAAACACTCACGGCGACTTGGTGAGAGTTGGTCGAGTTTGCTGAGAATTTCGTTGACGAGAAACTGAGTGTGTCGCTGGTGATCAACCGTGTTCTGAAACGGTCCTGATTCAAGAACGTGAATCGAAAAGGACAACGCGGCGAGTTCGTCTTCAGTCACCAATCCGACCTGATCGACGAGTTCTTCATCGGTGATGTCGTATTCCGATGGCCAGGCAAGTTCTCGCACGTTTTGAACCGCTGGAGCGAGGATTCGAGCGAGGGCAACATGACCCTTCTGGTTGTAGTGAACGTGTTCCAGAAACAAATCAAAGCCAGGAACTGAGAATTCTGTGTGGTCATTGAGGCCGTCGACAACGTCGATGAACTGAACCGACGGATGAGAAGCAGCCACTTCTTGTATTGCCAGTGTAAACTGACTCGGGGCACGGAAGCGGCAACCGTCGTAGTCGCGAGCGAGTTCGAATTCCTTCAATGCAGAATTCAGATCGTCGAGACGTTCGAGACATTGTGCGAGTCGATAGTGTGAGAGCGCCTGTTCCGGGATGATTTCGATGGCAGCGTTGAGTTTTTCCTGTGCCAGTTCGTAATCATCATCGAGCATGGCGATCTCCGCGTCTCGCATCGCCATCGCCCAGTCATTCTGTTCCATCTCCGTCGTGTCGTGAGGCAGAAAAGCGTTGAGCGGACCTTGATCGCGTAAGTTGCAGGCGACAGTGGTGAGGATGACTGGAACTCCGGCGTTCGAAGCGGTCGTGATCGCTGCGTCGAGATTTGACACCAGATTTCCAGTCGCTTGGGCGACCATCTCGCTTTCCAGAGGAATCTGAAACGTGGCAGGTAAGACCGACAAGAGATCGTCTTGGGCCTGCTGCTTTGAGGTGAACGTCAACAACTGGCTGAGCCGTGTTCGCCGCCAACTATAAAATGAGGGGGCGAACGAGGGCGGAATTTGCTGAGCCGTCGAAGCTGGTCCGCCTGGTCCGTAAAACTCGTTGTGGCCCGTGTGCAGGATGATCAAGTCCGGGTTGAGTTGCAGTGATTGCTGCACAAGGTCAGCGACGGCGAAGCTGTTGATCGAGGTGATTCCCAAATTGAGGACCTCAACCGGACGATCGGGAGAGACATCGTTTAAGAGGACTTCGAGGTACTTCGGAAATGCAACTTCCGGAGCATACGGGAAACCAATCACTGTCGATCCACCGATGACGACGACGCGATCGATCTCCTGTAGAGGAGGAATGTCGATGCGGCGAGGCTGAGGGCCCATGACGTCACCAATCCCGACGTAAACGCGATCTGCTCGCGGGTTGATCTGCCACGGCAGGTCTCGATCGAGATCTGTCAATTGAATGACCAGTGAGAGATCCGTCCCATATCCGATGCTTCTCAAGACGACTTCTGACAGTCCGATCAATAGAAACGGAAAGGCGATCACAATGACTCGGAAGATCCACTTTCGACTTCGCGAGCGCGGAGTCCGTTTTGTGGTCGCTGCTGGTTCGGTTTCTTGATTGGTCATCAGGATCGTGGATTTCGAGTTGAAAGACTCTTTTTGGGCCAGTCTGCAAGCACGCGAACGATTGAAGGCCCATGGAGTGGTGATCGGTTCGTTCGCATCATAAGAGTGTGACGGTTCGCTTCACAAACGTCTCTCTGGGTTGGAGTCCCGTTCCTTGTTCTCTCGTTCTGAGGCGGAACTGACATCGTCGAGACGACCATCACGGGTCATTCAAGAGTGTGGACTCGACTTTGTAGTGCCTGATTGAGTGCGTCGTTTTTGGTGGGGCGAACTGAATCTTGCCTCGATCTTGTGAGAAGATAACGGGTTCGAGCGACAAGCACAGGTCGCGGTTGACAGTGAATTTGAGCGCGCGAAGCTGCCGGTTCGGCGGAAGTTGCCGGTGGATTCCTTCCGTAGAGTTTACCTATTCAGACCAACGCGCAGTTTCGCGGTTGTTTCCTGTCGAACCACTTGCATCGACCAAAGCGGTCTTGTCGGAGAAGACAACTCATTCCGAATGAAGACAATGAATCGATTTCTCAACTCTTCTCACGGAGGTCTTAACCAATGTCCGCCACAATCACACGGCGAACACCGAGTCGGGCAGCCATGGTCTTCCTGTGCCTGATGTGTCTGACGACCGGTTTCGTTTCAATTTCCGAAGCACAAGACAAAGGTGCGCCTCCCTGGGGTGAATTCCTGCGTCGCTTCGAGAAGGATCGTCTCCTGAAAGAGCCATTTCATATGGCTGAGGAAACCACTCCGAAAGGCTTGGCTTCCAAAATTCGCGCTCGTGAACTCGACGTTCCCAACCGAATCAAAGCGATTGAATATCTCGCCTCGCTCGATTGCAGCCAATTTCCAGAAGCCAAGGAAATGCTGATCGTCGCGATGCAGGAAGATCAGTTCGAACGCGTTCGATTTGCTGCGGCAAAGGGTTTGCGCGACATGCTGGACCGCAACGGATGCAACTCCGGACGAGGTCGCAACAACTGCCAAAGCTGTGAGCAGAGTCAGGGAGTGTGGGCCAGCTGCGTTGGCTTCTACACGACTGCCGTCGATTCTGTGAAACACAAGATGAAACGACGTGAACGACAAGCAGAACGCGCTGAAGATTGCCGCTGCAAGAACTGCTGCGATGAAGACACTCTGAACGCACTTGCCAAAACAGCTTACGAAATGGACGAAAAAGGCTGCCCAGTTGAACCGTCCACACGTGTTCGCGAAATGGCTGTTGAAGCGATCAGCGTTTGCGGCATCGAATGCCACTACCGACCATACTACGTTTCGACAGAAGTCAGCCCGATGCCAGCTGTCGAACCCGAAGAGCCAATGGTTGACCCAGAAGCTGTTCGACCACTCGATCCAGAAGATGTCCCAGCTCCAGAACTCAAAGAAGTTCCAGTGATCGACGCTGAAGAAGTGCCAGCGATCGACCGGACTCCGATGGATGCTGACATGGAAGAAGTTCCAGAAGTTCCGCAGGAAGCTCAGTTGCCACCTCTGCCAGAACTGACAGAAACTCCAGCTCCAAAGGTTGAAGAAACTGCTCAGCCAGTTGCTCCGTCACCAATCAGCCATCTGGAAAAGATCTGCATCGTTTCCTGGAGAGAAGGCGTTCGAGTCACTCCCGATCCAGCACAGGAAGCTGTCTATAAAGGTCGGATCTATCACTTCGCCAGCGAAGAATGTCTGAGCAAGTTTCAGGCAGATCCAGAGAAGTACGCTGTCGCCTTTGGTGGATGTGATCCAGTTCACTTTGTGAAAACTCACGAAGTGAAAGTCGGACGCTACCTCGTCGATTGCGGTGGTCGCTTCTACATGTTCTCAAGCATTGAAAACCTCGAAGAGTTCAATGCTCAACCTGAGAGCTATTCACTGAAGCAGGATCGAGTGGTCCAGGTTTCAGGAAACGAGTGAGCTTTCTGACACGGATTGACGTGTCTGCCATCTTCACAAATGACCTTGCGGCGAATGTTGTCGCAAGGTCATTTGTTTTTTGAGAACTTGAGCTTCTCTGTCGATGCGATTGAAAGAGGCGAGTTTTTTAGATGCTGGGCAGCACCGTTTCGATTGTGAAGTAATCTTGAACTTGATTGGATGTGCGAGTTGAAGATGGTGGTTTAAGCACAATCTTGAGACAATATATCTGAGAGTACTTCATTGAGAGCCTTTGCGAATCTGCATCAGCAAACGCCGTATTCATCGAAAGAAACGAGTTGGGGCGAGTGCAGTCAATGGATCAACTTGATCTAATTTGCGAAGTGGATGGCAGCGGTCACTAGTTGGGGGGCACGATGAGTGGAGTCAATTCAAGCTCAGGCGACCAGCACTCAAACTCACCTCGAGAAACGAATCGAGATGGGTCTGAAGATTTCGTCCAGCGGCTTCCCAAGCTGAATCTTCTGTCGCAGATATTGAGTTCTGCAGACGCTCAAAACGTCGACTCTCAGGAAACCGATCAACTTCGCCAGGAGCTTCAGGAGTTGAGGAATCGGTTGGGAACAAATCGATCGTTCGATACCGAAGTAGCTGCTGAGATGATTGAAGTGGTGACCTCGAAGATCGAAGGTCTTGAAGCTCCGCTATCGAAGAAGCTTGTGGACTGGGTCGCTGAGACTCTCTGCGAAGACCCCGTTTCACGTCGTCGGCTGGAAAAAATTTGGTCGGATTTGACGGGGCAATAGTGCAATGACGACTCAAGGTGAGAAGGGTGTTCCGTCTCCACGTGACCTCGTCAACAGCTGTCAGGGGTTGGTGCGGTCGATTGCGTGGAAGTTGCATCAACGGCTCCCCAAGCATGTCGATCTCGATGACCTAATCGGGTTCGGGCAGATCGGGCTCGCGGAAGCTGCGCGAGACTTCGACGCGCGACGCGGGGTCAGCTTTTCGACTTATGCTTACTACCGCATTCGCGGAGCGATTCTGGACGGTCTCGGAAAGATGTCATGGTTCAGCAAGGCCGACTTTAATCGCGGACGATACGAGCAAAGTGCCAATGATGTGCTCGCGACGAGTTCTTCTGGCGGAGCGAATAACGAAGACCTCTCGTGGTTTGCTTCAACGACCAATGCGTTGGCGACGGTGTTCCTTGTCTCCCAACTCGGAAGTGAAGACAGGCCGGGAGGAGAGGCCGTCGACAATTCTTATGAAGAGAAAGAGCGGCAGGTTGAGCAGCTTGATCTTCTGGAGAAACTAAGGGATTTGATCAAGGAGTTGCCGGAGCAGCAGCGTGAAATTGTGGAGGGAGTCTACTACGACGGGATGACCATCAAAGCAGCTGGCGAGCGAGTCGGAATCAGCAAAGCCTGGGCGAGTCGAGTCCACAAACAAGCACTCGAAACGTTAATGATGCGGCTCACGAATTCGCAAATCGTGTAAAATATTTGAAACTCTGTGTTTCGGGCGTTAGACTCCCGAAAGAGTAGGGAAAGAGTTTAATTGCATTTTCTTCTCAGAACTTCTCAACTTCCACGAGCAAATTCTTCGACCAAAATTTGCGAATGGCCAGAATTCTCAAAGAAGATGATGCAGCGTTGAGTCGAATTGATACGACTTTAACCAAACGTGGTGCGTCCAGTGCTCGACGCTTCACAGGAACCATTTGCAAAGATCGTGCGGATTCACCAACTTCTCCGCAGAGACTGGTGAATGCATTTGGCAATTGAGAAGACATTAGAAAGGGGCCGATGGGAACCGACGTTGATCTCCCCTTGTTGCTTGAACCGATCAGTGAAGATCAGCCGGGCGGCATCGATTTACGCGACGATGACGATCCCAACAATATTTTTCGTCGTGTGAAAGATGCGCGAAATTCCGCTCGTCAGGAAGAAACACAAAGCGATCAGGACGGTGAATCTTCGGCGAGTTCGATTCCGTTCTGGCGTGAAGTTTGGGACGAAGGGCAAGAGTACCTTCGCACCCAAGCGAAAGATCTCGAAATCGCTGCCTATATGATTGAGGCGGCCATCCGTCTTGATGGCTTTGCAGGATTCGCCAAGTCAATCGAATTAACGTCCGAACTGGTCACCCGTTTCTGGGGTGAACTTCTACCCACTCCGGATGAAGACGGTATCGAAACTACTCTGCTCCCCATTGCCAGACTGAACGGGGACGTGATTTCGTATCCTCTCATGAGAGTGCCGCTGACGAGCGATGGCTCGTTCGGTCATCTTGTGATGTGGCAATACATTCAGGCTCAGCAGATCGAACAGCTCGACCCCGCTGAACGGGAAATCCGAATCTCTCGCGGGGCAGTAACGCTAGAGCAGTTTCGTCAGGCTGTTGCAGAAACGCCGACGGAATTCTTCACCGAGACGAAAGCGAATCTCGCGCTGTGTCAGACTGAGCTGTCGCGACTGAATGATGTGTTCAGTGAACATGCCGGCGATGAGTTTGCGCCGAATCTCTCCAAGTTCGAAGCAGCGATTCGCGAGGCTGATGACGTTCTCATGCAGTTGGCAGGAGATCGCCTTGCGTATGAAGACGACGCAGAAGAATCGGATGAGCAAGCTGCCAGCGAAGGAACCGGCGAAGCAGGAGCAACTGCCCCGCCCGCGAAACGCGATGGTATTCAAAGTCGGAACGATGCTTTTGATCAGCTCGAGAAAGTGGCTCGCTGGATCGAACAACATGAGCCGCAAAGTTTGCTTCCGTCGGAGATTCGCAAAGTGATCCGACGCGGAAAAATGACTCCGCAGGAGTTGTACGAAGATTTGATCAGCGACTCTGATGTTCGGCGATCTTTGTATCGCGATGTCGGAATCGTTGTTCCGGACGAAGAGTATTAAAAGGAGTTTTGCAGACTGGACGAAGAGTTCGTTGAGGCCATTTCAATCCCCATTTTTCGCTGCCGATGAGTTCGATCTGACTCACACCTGAGTTTTTGATGAACCGGTTCTGTGATTGACGTAGTATGAATGATTGCCCTGACGAATGACCTGTCTTCAAAGTTGCACATCGTTTTCGAGTGTGCGTTCAACTTGACAACAGCAATCGTTTTGCCGCACAGTTGAAGGGTCGCTGAGCGGTTTTGACCGTTTGACTCTTCCAAATCTTGTCTTTTACAAACTGGTGAGTTTTCACACTCAGTCACCGAAGAACGGGGGAATGCGTCGATGCCAGAATCTATCCAGCACAAGCTTGATCGTGTGCGGAAACCGCGGGTCCACATCACTTACGATGTCGAAATTGGTGACGCAATCGTCAAGAAAGAGCTTCCGTTCGTCATGGGTGTGATGGGCGATTTCTCAGGAAATCCAACCAACCCGCCGAAGAGCCTCAGCCAGCGCAAGTTTGTCTCAATCGATCGAGACAACTTCAACGACATCATGTCGAACATCTCTCCTGAGCTGAACATGCGTGTCAAAAACACCATGGTCGAAGGGGAAGAAGATTCAGAGATGGCCGTCCAGTTGAAGTTCAATTCGATGGACGACTTCGATCCAGCCAAGATCGTCGAGCAGATTCCCGCTTTGAAGGCACTCCTCGACTCACGTGATAAGCTCCGAGATCTGTTGACCACGATGGACCAGTCAGAAGATCTCGAGCAGGCGCTCGAAAAGATTCTGAGTGACACTGAGCAGTTAAAGAAAATTGCCGAGGAAATCGGAACTGATTCATCTGACAGCGACAAAGGGGGTGAGGAATGAGCGCCGAACAACAACAGGATCAAGCAGCGGCCGAGTCAACTTCGGAGGTCAGCCTGCTTGACCAGATGCTGACATCGATGCCTTCATCAGTGCAAAAAGATGAAGGACAAGACTTGATTCGGAATCTCGTGAAGATTGCGACTCAAGGGCAGAACCTCGTCGGTAAAAGTGCGATTGCGAAGATTCGCAAAGCAATTGAGCAGCTCGACGCCACCATGTCGAAACAGCTTGCTGAGGTGATGCACAACCCGCAATTCCAAAAGCTTGAAGGTTCGTGGCGAGGTCTTCATCACCTGGTGATGAACTCGGAAACGAGCAAGATGTTGAAGCTGCGAATGCTCAACCTCACCAAGCGAGAACTCTTCAAAGATCTCGACAAAGCAGTCGAATTCGACCAGAGCCAACTCTTCAAAAAGCTCTACGAAGAAGAATTCGGCATGCCCGGTGGAGAGCCTTACGGCGCTTTGATCGGGGACTACGAGTTCACCAATCATCCCGATGACATTGATCTCCTCGAGAAAATCTCGGGAACGGCTGCGGCAGCCCACTGTCCATTCGTTTCAGCAGCAGCTCCAGAGCTGTTCGGTTTCGAATCGTGGACAGAGCTCTCGAAGCCTCGCGATCTCGAAAAGATCTTCATGCAGAAACGATACACGAAGTGGAATTCCTTCCGAGATTCGGATGATTCCCGTTTCGTGAGTCTCGTTATGCCTCGCGTTCTGGCTCGCCTGCCTTACGGTGCCAGCACTAAGCCGATCGATGAGTTCGGTTACGAAGAAGTCGAACTCGACGAGAGTGGCGAAGCAGTCGCTACGAAGAACGAAGACTACTGCTGGATGAACGCCGCGTATGTCATGGGAACAAACATGACACGAGCGTTCGCTCAAACTCAGTGGTGTACTGCCATTCGAGGTGTTGAGAACGGCGGAAAAGTCGAAGGTCTTCCGGTTCACAACTTCATGAGTGACGACGGAGACGTCGATTCACAGTGTCCGACTGAAATCGGAATTACTGACCGTCGTGAAGCAGAGCTGAGCAAAGAAGGTTTTCTTTCGCTCTGTCACTTCAAGAACACCGACTACTCGGTCTTCTTTGGAGCACAGACATGTCAGCGTCCGAAGAAGTACAACACTCCGGAAGCGACAGCCAACGCAGCGATTTCCGCTCGCTTGCCATACATCATGGCGTCTTCGCGAATCGCTCACTACCTGAAGTGTATTGCTCGGGACAAAATTGGCTCGTTCATGGAACGCAAGGACATGGAAGACTTCCTGCGAAAATGGATCGCCGACTACGTGCTCGATGATGAAAACGCATCTGGCGAAATGAAAGCCAAATATCCATTGGCAGAAGCCCAGATCGTCGTCGAAGAAGTTCCAGGTTCTCCTGGATCTTACAATGCCGTGGCCCATTTGCGTCCGTGGCTGCAACTCGAAGAATTGACGACCTCGTTGAGAATGGTCGCCAAACTTCCTCAGAAAGCTTAGGAAGTGAAGACGACAGGTCCTGCCGTCACGCGATGGCGGGACCTCTTTTTTTGCGCCTCTTGAAGCTCGGTCGAAATCGGGTCTTCATCAGGAAACAAAGTCCTTCGATTTCGTTGAGTTCGAAGCAAGAGTGGGTCGAAGTCTCGCTGGAGTTGGTGAAGCGCTGAAGATGGGGAGGGATTGAACATGGGCGGTGAACTGGTGAGTTCAACAACGTCCCTGAATCAGACTGTTGACGCAACATCCAAAGAACCAACCCTGTTGGAGTCCATTCTTTCGACCGTTGATCAAAAGTTCGTCGCGCCTCACCGAAGTGGGAAGATTCCACAACACGAGAGTATTGATGGTGACTGGGAATCGTGGATTCACAAGTGGGCCCTCTCTCTAAAAAAGTCCAGCCAGTCAATTGATCAAATTCGATATCGTCTTTCGGATGCGATCGGGGAACTCGACTCGATCATCGCAGCACAAGTCAATGCTGTGCTGCATCACCCGCAGTTTCAGGATCTGGAGTCGAATTGGCGAGGACTCAAGATCCTTTGCGATCGGTCTGATGAACTGCAGCGAGACGCTGGTGGCAACGAATCGACCGGTGGCGTCGAGATTCGCATTCTCTCCGTGACAAAGCGTGAAGTGCGGAAAGACTTCGACAATGCTGTCGAGTTTGACCAGAGTCAGATGTTCAAGAAGATCTACGAGGAAGAATTCGGAATGTCCGGAGGAACTCCTTACGGACTTTTGCTTGCGAACTTCGAGTTCACCAATCATCCCAACGACATCGATTTACTCAATGAACTCTCCGGAGTGGGGGCAGCTGCATTCTGTCCGGTGATCACTTCTGCGACTCCAGAAATGCTGGGTGTCAGCGACTTCGGCAAGCTCGATCAACCTCTTCAGATCGACAAGATCTTTCAGCAGGTCAAGTTTCGCAAGTGGCTCACACTCCGCAAAAACCCAGACACACAGTTCCTCGGGGTCACTCTTCCAAGACTGCTGATGCGGTTGCCACACGATGATGATGGGGCATCGCCTCAGGGCTTTCGTTTTCAGGAAGATCTCACCGCACCCAATCGAGAAAACTACCTGTGGGGGCCAGCTTCGTGGGGATTCGCTTGCGTTGTTCTGCGAGCTTACCTGCAGAGTGGCTGGTTCGCAGACATTCGGGGGATGCAGCGCGGAGTCGATGGTGGAGGAGTGGTGACGGAATTCCCGACGCACTCTTTCGGAACGGACAATTCGAGCGCTGCCCAAAAGACGTCGGTCGAAGTGGCGTTGAGTGATCGATTGGAACAGGACCTGACGCAACACGGTTTCATTCCGCTTTCAGCCTGCCACGGCACTCCGTTCTCGGCTTTCTACTCGAATCAATCGGTTCACGAACCACAGACTTACACTGACGACGTCGCGACGATGAACGCACGCGTGTCGGCGATGCTTCAGTATGTTTTGTGTTGTTCGCGTATCTCTCATTTTCTGCGGATCGAAGCTCGAAACAAAATCGGAACCTTGCAAAGTGCCCAGGCGGTCGAGGATCATCTCGGACGCTGGATTACTGATTACGTCACTCCCGATGAGAAAGCTTCGCCAGAAATGAAGGCGAAGTATCCACTCCTCAAAGCAGAGATTCAGGTCGACGAAGTACCCGGAAAGCCGGGAACTTATAAAGTGCTCATCCACCTGTTGCCGCACTATCAACTGGACGCACTCACATCAACAATGACATTGACGGCGCGGGAGGTCAGTGCTCCCGGAAGTCAAGGAAAGAAGGACTAGTGGCATGACGACACCGATCGAACTCTTTCAGCAGGGAAAGCTCTCCGAAGCTGTGGCACAGGCCGCTGACGATGTCCGTTCAACGCCGGGAGATGTGACGAAGAGAAGCCTTTACTGTGAGCTTCTCTGTTTCACTCGCGACTGGGAACGCGCGGACAAGCAACTGGAAGCGATCACGAAGATTGACAAAGACGCCATGATCGGGGCGGCGATGATTCGTCATCTGATTCGGTGTGAGGTTGCGAGAGAAGAAGTTTTCGAGCAAGGCCGCGTGCCTGAGTTCATCAAGCAACCGAATGACTCAACACAGAAACGACTCGAAGCACTCACCTGCTTGCGTGAAGGAGATGTTGCCGCAGCTGTCGAGAAGATTCAGCAAGCCAGTGAAGCAGAACCGGAACTAACCGGCAAATGCAATCGCGAGCCATTTCAAGGGATTCGAGATCTCGACGACCTGATGGGGCCGATTTTGGAAGTCTTCACAGCGACTGGTGAGTATTACTGGGTCAACCTTGAGGAAATTGACGATCTGGAATTTGACGCTCCAACCAATCTCGTCGATCAACTGTGGCGAAAGGCACGCATTAAAACCGTCGGAGAACTTTCAGGACGTGTCTGCGTGCCAGCAATTTACTTCGATTCTGCTTCCAATGAAGATGGAAGAGTTCACGTTGGAAGAGCAACGGATTGGGTGCAGAAAGTGCCGAACGGACCTGTCTGCGGACAAGGCCAACGAGAAATCCTCGTCGGGGAAGATGTGAAGTCCATTCTGGAAATCACGGAAATCGTCATCGAACGAGAGTAAGTGAATCGTAGGCTCCGAGCTGGGATCAAACGTGCGACCTGCGTGCTGGCAGATATTCGAGATTGAAGAAGTGTTGATGGCGACGAATTTCACTGAACCGACGGAAGGAGACGTTCGATGAGTCAGGGGGACCGTCATCGTCACCAGATTCGCCAGTCCGTACTCGATCGCCTGATGGATGATGAACCAGATCGACAGCAGGATGACCCAGTCACTGAGACGCAACTGCTGAGGAAGATCGAGGACTCAGTCCGCAGGGATGTCGAAGATTTGCTGAACACCAAGTACCGTTGTCAGGATTGGCCACCGCAGTTCGATTCGCTCGAGGACTCGCTGATCAATTACGGACTTCCCGATTTTACAGCCGCCGGATTCAATGCGATCAACGAGCCGGACGTGCTGATCTCGTCCATTAAGACAGCGCTGCGGCTTTTCGAGCCAAGGCTGAAGAATGTACGCGTCGAGAAAGTCAAGAATCCAGATTACTACGATCGGACTTTTCGCTTCCGCATTCTGGCGACACTGGTCATCGAGTCGCTCGAACAGGACGTTCGGTTTGATTCGATCATGGAATCGGCCTCCGGCCAATTTGAAGTGGGGTAAACGGAAGAATGGCCGATTCAATTGATGCCTGGTACCAACGCGAGTTGGAATATCTGCGCACAGCTGGAGCAGACTTTGCGCAGCGATACGGGAAGATTGCAGACCGCCTGAGTTTGAGTGCCACTGAAACACAAGACCCGCACGTCGAACGATTGCTGCAGGGAGTCGCCTTTCTCAACGCTCGCGTGCGGCAGAAGCTGGACGATACGTTTCCTGAACTCGTCGATGCGATTCTCGGAATTCTATATCCGCATCTGGTGTCGCCGATTCCCTCGATGTCGATCGTCGAATTCGCGATGAGCCCCAAGCAGCAAGATCTGGTCGGAGGATCAGAGATTCCCCGAGGAACTCCTCTCGAGACAGAACGAGTCGATGGCTTCTCGGGCAGCTATCGAACATGTTCATCAGTTCGTCTGTTCCCCCTGACCGTACAAAACGCAGAGATTCTTCCCCCACCATTTCAGGGTCCTCAGACGTCACAGTCAGCGAATGCCGAGTCTGCGTTGCATTTGACTTTGCAGCCGTTTGATCAAAAGAAACGCATCTCAGAGTACGACTTCGATAAGCTGCGCTTCTATGTTGACATGAGCAACTTCGAGCGGGCTGCTCGCCTCGTCGAATTGCTCTCCACAGCCAGCCTCGAAGTCGCAATCGGCGGGGATGATCCGGACAAACCAGCATGCGTCCTCCCAGCTTCATCTCTCCGACAAGTCGGATTCGATGATGAAGACGCAGTGCTTCCAACACCCGTTCAGTCTTTTCCCGGGTATCGATTACTGACGGAATACTTCATTCTGCCTCGCAAATTTCTCTTCTTCGAAATCACCGGGTTAACACCCGAAGTGCGTAAAGCGGCCGGCTCAAAGCTGGATCTCTGGGTGTATCTCAAGATACATGACAAAGATCTCGAATCACTAGTGCGACCGTCGGTCATCAAGCTGGGATGCACACCGATTGTCAACTTGTTTCAACAGACAGCCGATGCCATTCCACTCGGGCGAAATCGCTCCGAATACCGTCTCATTCCCGATGGACGGGCCGAAGGCTTCAAAGAGATTTACACGATCGACGACGTCCGCGTTACCGATGACGATTCCGAAGATGTGTATGCTCCTTTCTTCTCCGTCTCTCACAAACATGGCCGGTCGTCAAGATATTGGAACGCGACCCGGCGTCCCGGCCCGAAAGCTCGCGACGTCGGGAACTCCGATGGTCCTTCTGAAGTCTATATGACTTTCGTGGATGAACAGTTTCGCGACTTACGCAAAGGGAACGGAACGCTCCGCACCCGGCTGACATGCTTCAACAGGCTCATTCCCGAGCAATTGAGCAAACGCGAGTTATCGAAAATTCGCCTGAATCCTGTTGGCGGACTCGGCGTCGTCGGGAGTATTCATTGTCTCGTTTCTCCAACACGAACGGTCCGGCAACATCTCGGCATCCGCAACTTGTGGCCGCTGATTTCTCAGTTATCTCTGAATCACCTGTCGCTGACCGGTCAGGAAGGATTGAAAGCTCTCCAGGAAATTCTGCGGCTTAACGATCCGATTGCTTCCGTGCACACCGAGAAACTCGTTTCAGGTCTTCTGGAAGTGCAGGCAGAACCTTGTGTCGCTCGCGTGGCGGGAATCTTTGCACGTGGGACAGAAGTCCAATTTCTCCTCGATGACGAAAGCTACACCGGCGACAGCGCGTATCTCTTTTGCAGCGTCGTCGACCGATTCTTATCGATGTATTCTTCGCTCAATTCGTTCACTCGCACCAGTGCCAATACAGTCCTTCGCAAAGAGAAAGGGGTCACATCATGGAAGTGGGTGCCGAAGGTCGGTCATCGACCTCTGATCTGATCCGCCTTCTCACCGAGCGGTATGCGGAGTTTGATTTCTTTCAGGCTGTGCGACTGTTGCAGAGTGCGTTGATGCTGGAAGTCGACAGCCGCTACCGACGGTCCATCGGGATGGACGCATTGTTCCAGAATGAGAGAATCCGTTTTCGGTCGTTCCAGTCGCTGACGTTCCCTTCGACGGAAATATCGCGGATTCGGCAGTTGGACGACGACGATAACCCGTCGGCGGAAGTGACAGCGACATTCATGGGGCTGACCGGCCCGAATGGAGTTCTTCCTCCGCACTACACTTCGCTCGTCATTGAAAGATCTCACGTCCAGAATAAGGACTATTCTCTCCGAGACTTTTTCGATCTGTTCAATCATCGAGCCCTTTCGTTCTTCTTTCAGGCGAGCGAGAAACATCGTTTGCCCTTTGTGTACGAGCGAAGCCAATTCATTGAACACCGAGAGAATGCGATCACGACTTCGCTGCGAGCTGTGACAGGCATTGCCGGTCCGGGTCTAAAGGATCGCAGTTCTTTTCACGACGAAGTTATTTTGTATTTCGGAGGTTTGTTTGCCGATCGTTGTCGAAGTGCGGCCGGACTGAAACAACTGTTGCAGGCGTATTTTCAATCCGATGTCGACGTTGAACAAATGTGCGAACGTTGGATGTACTTGCCGAGTGAATGTCTGTCGTCGTTCGTTGTTGGCAACTCAATGCTCGGCGGAAACATGCAGCTGGGCGCGAACGTCGTCGCAGGCTCACGAATGCGTGAGATCCAGAGTCTGTTCCGAGTCATTTTTCGGCTGATGACTTGGAAGCAGTTCCTCACGTTCCTTCCGGGAAGTGATGGGCATCAGCAAGTGACTGAACTTGTTCATCACTATGCAGGCATTGACCTCGATTTTGAACTCGAGTTTTCGATCCCCTCTGAAGAAGTTTGTCCGATGTCGCTCAATCGCAGTGATGAGTCGAAACCGATGCTGGGATGGACGACCTGGTTAGGAAAGCCACCGGAGAACACCAGAGTCAATGATGCACGATTCCGATACGGATACGGCGGGATGCCGTTTTCGAACTGAAGGAACAAACGCGATTGAAGATGCTGACTGACAGCAAACGGGGATAAATTCGCCGGTGAAATGAATTCACAACTCCTGCTGAAACTTGAATTTGAATCGGTCACACAAGACCATGACGACTTCGAGGTCAGCAGAATCAATTCGGACCGAAACAATTGAAATTGGCAGGCACTGAGTCAACGAACGAACATCGCGGGAACCAAGAGTCATTGAGAGTCTTCACAGGGGTGAGCGGTTTGCTCAAAAGTTGCATCAAAGCGGAAATTGAATCGTTGGGTGTTTTAAGAGAACTCTTCGATTCGCACCTTAATAGTTTCACTTCCAGAACAGTTTTCAAAGTACTTTTCACCAACTCGCATGAGCAATTCGCTCTCAGCATTTCATCACTCGAATAGTGGGCGGCACCATGGCAAGTCTTCAATTAAAACCATTGATCGCAAAGCTGAACGACACATCCACGCGGACGCTCGAAGCAGCTGCCGGATTATGTCTTTCAAGAACGCATTACAATGTTGAAGTGGAGCACTGGTTGCTGAAGCTTCTGGAAGTGCCGAACAGCGATCTCGCAGCCATCTGCAACGCGTTTTCCGTCGACGTCTCTCGACTGACGAGCGATCTCACTAAAGCGATCGACAAGTTCAAGTCCGGCAATTCGAGCCAGCCCGTTCTGTCTCAGCACGTGGTTGATCTGGCACGCGAAGCGTGGGTGATTGGTTCCGTCAACTACGCAGCCCCACGAACTCGTTCCGGACATCTGGTCCTTGCACTGCTCGATGACAGTTCCTTGAGTCAGATCGCGCGAGGAGTTTCTCCTGAGCTTCAGAAGATCTCGTCAGAGTCGCTCGCGAAAGATTTTCTCGACATCACCTCCGAGTCCGTCGAAGCTGGCTATACCGAGCCTGTCAAAGGCAGCGCCGGTGGTGCAACACCAGGCAAAGGACCATCACAAACTCCGTCTCTCGATCAATACACGATCGATTTGACTGAACGTGCCCGCAATGGCAAGATCGATCCCGTGCTTGGGCGAGATCGAGAAATTCGTCAGATCGTCGATATCCTGACGCGACGACGTCAAAACAATCCAATCATGACAGGTGAAGCGGGGGTGGGAAAGACCGCGGTCGTCGAAGGCTTCGCTCTCCGCATCGCTCAAGGAGATGTTCCTCCCGCACTTCGAGACGTCGCTGTGAGAACGCTCGACCTCAGCCTTCTGCAAGCTGGAGCCGGCGTCAAAGGAGAGTTTGAAAACCGTCTCAAATCGGTGATTGAAGAAGTCAATCGCTCAGTCACACCGATCATTCTGTTTATCGATGAAGCCCACACTCTGATCGGGGCAGGGGGACAGGCCGGGCAAGGGGACGCTGCGAATCTGCTCAAGCCTGCACTGGCTCGTGGAGAACTTCGAACCATCGCTGCAACGACATGGGCTGAGTACAAGAAGTACTTCGAACGGGACGCCGCGCTCGCTCGTCGTTTCCAGGTCGTCAAAGTTGAAGAGCCCAGCGAAGAACAAGCTATCAACATGATGCGTGGACTCGCTGCGACGTTGCAGTCACACCACAATGTCGAGATCCTCAACGAAGCAATTGAAGACTCCGTCCGTTTGTCGAACCGGTACATCTCCGGCCGGCAACTCCCCGACAAGTCCGTCAGCTTGCTCGACACCGCCTGTGCCCGTGTTGCCATCAGCCACACAGCGACTCCCGCCAGCATCGAAGACTGTCAAAGAACCATCGATCAAACGGCGGTCGCGATCGAATCACTCGAACGCGAAGCTGCGATTGGTGCCGACAACCAAGAGAAAATCGAGAGTCTTAAAAAGGTCAAAGCAGAGTGCCACGCTCGATACGATGAATTGATGGAGCGTTGGGAAAAGGAACGCGAACTCGTCGGAACAATTCGAAAGATCCGGGCTCAGCTCTCCGGAAATTCTCTCGAAGATCTTGTTCTCCCACCCGGGAGCGAAACAGGTGAGAAAGACTCCTCAAAAACCGAAGCCGCCGCGCAAGCGGAACTCTCCGATGAGGACCGTCAAAAGCTTCTGGCAGATCTCGAAAAACTGACGCTGGAGCTTTCAGAGATTCAAGGCGAAGAGCCGCTTCTGCAGCCCTGTGTTGACAGTCAGTCGGTCGCGGAAATTGTCTCCTCCTGGACAGGGATTCCGGTCGGGCGAATGGTCAGCGATGAGATCAATACTATCCTCCAGCTTGAACAGAGACTCGCAGATCGTGTCGTCGGTCAGAATCATGCTCTGAAGGCGATCACGAAAAGTATCCAGACATCACGAGCGAATCTGACCGATCCAAGTCGACCGATCGGGGTTTTCTTCCTAGTCGGACCAAGTGGTGTGGGAAAAACCGAAACGGCAATCTCGCTGGCGGAACTGCTCTACGGCGGAGAGCAGAACATGACCACCATTAACATGAGCGAATTCAAAGAAGAACACAAAGTCTCTCTGCTCATGGGATCGCCTCCCGGCTATGTCGGCTACGGCGAAGGCGGCGTTCTGACCGAAGCTGTTCGTCGAAAGCCTTACAGCGTCGTCTTGCTCGATGAAATGGAGAAAGCCCATCCGGGTGTTCAGGACATCTTCTATCAGGTCTTCGACAAGGGGAACATGAAAGACGGTGAAGGACGAGACATCGACTTCAAGAACACCGTCATCCTCATGACCTCAAATGCTGCGACTGACACCATCATGGGATTGTGTGCCGACGAAGAACTGATGCCCGGACCAGAAGCACTCGCCGAAGCACTTCATCCGGAACTTCTCAAAACGTTCAAGCCGGCATTCCTCGGCCGTATGAACATCGTCCCGTACTTCCCGCTGAAGGACGAAATTCTTCGAAAGATCGCGGAGCTGAAACTCGGCAAAGTCAAACGGCGTGTTGCTGAACACCACGGAGCAGAACTCGTCTGGACCGATGCCGTTCTCGATCACATCGTGAGTCGCTGCACAGAAGTCGATAGCGGAGCTCGAAACGTCGACAAAATTCTCAACGGTTCCATGCTGCCCCAAATGTCCGCCGAATTCCTGTCACGCATGGCGGAAGGAACAAAGACCAATCAAGCCACCGTTGACGTCGGCGAAGATGGCGAGTTCGTCTTTACACTGAGCTAATCAAAACGCATCGACTGGGCGGCCCGGACAAGACGTACCCGAGCCGCCCAGCGATCTCTGAATCAATAACTACCAGCGGGCCGACTGTCGAATGTGAGATAGCGTTCCTCGCTGTATAAGCAGTGAGAACAGCTATTAAGATGTTTGGGGACGTCAAACCCCATGTCTGTATCGATGGAGATTGGCAGAGTGAAGAGTGATCTGCTCTGGAATTCTCTTGAGAGGATGGATTGAACCAGGACCTCATTTGAACTGATGAATTTCATCAATCGAATTTGGAATGCCATCTGGAAAACATGCCCACGCCAGCGAGGGCATGGCACCCGTGCTTTCGTTCCAGAGCACGTTCCGCCTACGACTCCACGTTTTCCTCCCCTCCAGCACACTGACTTACTTCCCTAACCCCAACTCTCAAAAGCCTGGTTCAAACTCTAGAGGCATTTCAAACCATTGCCTTCAAATCCGACGCTCAGGGTCGCCGGATGGTTCTGTCGCGTAGACGAACGATGCCCATGCATCTTTCACTCGTGAACCGCATTTCCGTCCTTGTCTATGTCTTGGTCTTTTCTCTTCAGTTGCTCTTCGAGCTTCTTGGTCACGGCACTACCGGATAGCATTTCCTTGATCTTTTGTTGCTCTTCGAGCATCTTGGTCACGGCACTACCGGATAGCATTTCCTTGATCTTTTGTTGCTCTTCGAGCATCTTGGTCACGGCACTACCGGATAGCATTTCCTTGATCTTTTGTTGTTCTTCGAGCATCTTGGTCACTGCACTACCGGATAGCATTTCCTTCATCTCTTGTTGCGCAATTCCATCGCAAGAAATAATCTCTTCCAGCAATTCGTCCATTGTGTGTGTCCGCTCGACAACAGCTTCTTCTCGTGCGATTTCGTCTTCCGTAGCTACGAACTGTTCAATCTCATTGAGAACTCGTCCGACAACGACGAAGTATTTCAGGCCATTATTCTCGATGAGTGATTGCAACTCAGGAGCAATACGGTCTTTGAATGCATTGTCATCTTCGCCTCTCTTTTCGTCGGAGAAGTCTTTTGTGTTGTGAGTCACAAAGACCGATCTATCCTCGGGCATCGCATTTGCCCATTCAACCGCTGAAAAAAATATCAATGCATCCGCCATACTATTTCGCATCCGAAACGGCGCCTTCTTCTCGAGAGCATGGTGAATTGCTAACGACCGGCTGTTACTCGACACTGATACTCCAATAGTTTCGTCCGAATCAAGTATCCTCTCAATAGCAACAATTCGTTTGGCGGCTATCTTTGCCCCCAGTGCCTTGGGATCAACAGAGGAGATTTGGTCTGGCACAGTATTGGAATCACCTTCGGCGACGAACGACTGGAATTGAAGTGCAGACCGTCGGCTTTCAACGACTTGATTCGTGATTTGGTCCACGATCTTTCTTTTGCAGCCATCCCATTCGGATCGAATGAGCTCCGGAAGAACTACCGTGGCCTTACCGTCATCGACCAACTTGGCGAGCTTGGCGATGAGATTGACCTCGAATACCGCGAGGTCAACCCAAACACATGTGTCAAGAATAAGGTAATGCAACGCTATCTCGGAACAACTGAAAAGGAAATGATCTCGCGACAGAACTTCCAAAAACACGGAGTCGCGACAAGTGATTGTACATTTGATTTCGCCCGACTTCGCGATGGCTGGGTGGCATTGCAGAAAGAACTACTGAGCCGGGTGCCATGCCCTCGCTTGCGTGGGCATGCTTTGGTCGTTGTTGGATGGTAAAGTTGGCGATGCATTCTTTCCATCGAAAAACTCGAAGAGTCTACAGCATTGACGCAGATACCCATTTCCTGACGTTTTCGTGGTTTCGTCGACTTCCTCTGTCGGTTAACGGCCGAACATGCCAGCAACGTACGGTCCGCAGGGTGGCCCAGCCGATCTCGGTCGGGCCACCTCGCGCTGCCTGCTCCGACAAAGGTAATTCATTTATGGATTTCGTAGTTGAAATGTGTCGCAATCTCCATCTTCTTTTGAATGAACGTGACTGTCCCAGATTTGGGAAAGGTGTTATAGTCATCAATGTCGACCTTAAATGTAAACCCATTGCGATCTCGACCTCCGCCAACAGACGGTAACTCTTGTCCATTACACTTCATGTCAATATCGAACAACAACGTACCCTTCGAGAATAGCGTTGACTCAGCGAAATCAATCCGTATACACAACCGCTTTCTCGAAGTGATTCTCTTTCTGACAGGAAATGACTCGTAGTACTCAGGGATCGCTTCCACCCATGCCTCCTTTGGGAGAAAGTCACTGCTTGGATCTTCGGTCGTCTTAGTTAAAGTTACACTGGCGATAAGCAAGCCTTGAGCCTTGGCCTTGTGAGCCGATGCAGACGGAGTGCTAAATCTGGGCTTACTGCCTCCAACTATCAGTATTGACGTGCCAGTCAGCACGACGAGCACGGCGGATATTACCATAGCTATCTTAGCCACGTGCGATATTGCCCATTTTGACCAGCCTGCTACATTGTCAGAAATCATGGGAGGCCTTCTGGGCATTGCCCCGCACTTACTACACTTTCGGCAAGGCTGTTCCAATAACTCAAGCAGCTCAGGTGGCATTCGGCGGCTCAAAACGAGTGAGATCAACCCCTCTCATTCGGTTTTTTCTTTCACATTTGCAAACAGCCCGCTCACAAGTTCGTCCAAATTCTGTGCGGTGATTCTTTCAACTCCCGTCAGCTGGTTGCTTGGGTAACGCTTCCGTTTGCCATCAAGCATCCCCTGACGGGAAAACCTCGGCTCGGCTCCCTGCAAATCGATGACCATTTCTTCCAGGGGAACAGACTGGAATTTGGCGAGCGTCACGATGCTTCGATGTAGTGTCCATTGATCTCTTCGTTGAAGGTTTATAGGTCCTGGAAATTGAATCTGTATTGGTCCTGGAATAGGGGTTCGACTGGACGTGACAATCACTTCTGGAAGGACGAACTCCTGATCCCCGTCTGCAACGGTCATTGTTTCAACGACGACGCTGTTCGACTGCAAAACTCCTCCCCTGCTCTGCTTGTGCTGAATAACCATGGAATGCTCCGGGTCAAAATAGACACTCACAGTGTAATCAACAGGGGGAGCGCGTTTGATCTGCAATACTTTCGACGGAATTCCACAGTCGCTGACACCGTCTGTGAGAGAGACCGTCGCGGTTTTCGAATTGAGTAGTGACAGTAAAATGGAAAGATCTCTCGATCGAGAACCGGTTGCCCCGACGGGGACTGCAGGAGAAACGCCCGCGCGCTCGTCAAAGCCAAATTCACGGCACTGGACGTGTCCACGCCAGATATCGTGTTTGGAACGCTGTTTGTGCATTGCCACATAAAGACGCGAGGCAGGAGTTTCCAGAAAATATGTAGAGAAGTTGGTTTGGGCTAAGACAACTTGATCGTCTTTGTCAACGGGATCTACAGACGACGGTTCTCCTTTGGCTTTGCTCATAAATGTCCCGTCATTAGATAGCCAACTGCAAAATGTTGTTGAGACGGGGGAGCTTCGGTCGAATCCTTCGTCCAACACTTGGTCGGGATCTTTGCAGATTCCAAATTGATGAACCCATTTCAGACGAATGTTTTTCAGGATTCTATTCTCACGCAACCGAGCCGCCAGAATTAACTCACGAGCTTCAGAGATCGTTGTAGACATTTCACTTGTGGACGGGGAATTCTCGTCTGCAAGTGCAACCGATGGCATCAGACCTGAAATCGCCAGAAAAGAAATCGTCAGGCACTTGTTCATGATAGCCGCTTCCATTGAAGAATGATCAAAATCAAATTCATTGGGCCGGAATGCCATGCCCTCGCTTGCATAAGCCTCCACACATTATTCCATGGCGGTACTTAGAATTGCCAGGCCGGCGGCATTGCAGAAAGAACTTGGGTGCTGGGTGCCATACCTACGGCTGCGTGGCACGGTCTACGCTCTCTGAGAACGTCGCTCTCCAAGAGTCATTGGCAAACAAGGTCATTCGTCCATAACAGGAGAAGGTCGGCTCGTCCAACTGCCCGGCTTCGAGAAAGTGTTTGATCCGTTTCCGGTGTGGAATCTGGTCAAACCATCGTACGTCCAGCAAACACTGCTAGACAAGAAAGCAGTGGTGCCCGGCGTGTCTAGACTCATCGCATTGGAAAGCTTGTGGCACGCGGGGACCCACCCAAGCGTGTTGATGAGATTCATTCGTAAAGCGTGGCGGAGGGGGGAGTGTGCTCGACAGCGGCAGGGAGTTGATTACGGTTTCCGTCGTCGACGTGTACCGTATGCGATCGTGCTTGCACCTAGGCCGAAGAGCGCCATCGACGTCGGTTCTGGTACCGTATTAAATGGGTTGACATCAACGTTGTCCAGCATTGCGTCGAACCCGCCACCTGCCGTTTGAGGGTCAGAATAGTCGGCGAATCGCAAAGTCGTGGAGCTTGAAACGGCGATGAACCAGTATGAATAGGAATTGTAAACATCTGCTGAAGGACTGGAGTTACCCGGGCCAGGCGTTGAGTCTGTCACAACATCGAACATAAAGGAAGTTCCGCCGAGCCCAGCACCGTTGATGAGATCTACATAGAGAGTTGCAGCTTGGTTTGGCTGGTTGACCGAGTACTTTCCAAAGTCGAATGTAAGCAAATACTCCACACCTGCTTGCGTGGCGAAAGTTTGCCAAAGCGCCCCTGTCGATGGAAGATTGCCATGGCTGAACGCGACGGCAAGTGATCCCTCCGTCACGCCTTGATTCCCAACAACCCTGAGATTTCCTGTGGAATTCCAATCGTCGGGAAGCCCTGCGGTTGCGGCTTCAAAACCTCCGTTTGTAATCAATCCAGCCCGAGTCGACTCAGGTGTAATTGCCGCCAATCCGCAGAAGGCGATGACGGCGAGTAGTAAAATGTGAGACCTCATCGTTTAAATCCTCCGGTCATGTTCACCAATGGCGTAGCTCGTCCCGACATGTTCGGGTTGACTAGAAATTTCGCGAAGTTCGACCGTAGAATTGCTGGAGACGTGTTGCAAGAAAATCCAGAAAAATAGACCGAATCCCTTAGATCAAGAGAGGGATTCGGGACATTGGAGTAGCTGTCAATCGTTGAGGTTTACAAAATTGGACCAAGCGTTGCGACACGCTGTTTCGTGAGTGATGAGTGGGGGAAACTCCTCGCAAGAAAGTGATTCCGTTGATCATCACGAATTAGTGGCGCTTAAAGAGATACCTGAAGCCAGAAGTGTTGCATGCGAATGATTGGTCACTTCAAGAAGTTTGTGGATTATTGGCTGCTTGGGGGATGGAGAGTTTGGAGAGAGGTTCAGAAGTATGAACAAGAACGTGTCATGCGACAGCTGGATAAGTTTGCAGTTGGGTACATGAGAACGGGAAGTTTTGATCTGGCATTTGCATTTTTTCGAGCGCGTCGAGAGTCGGTAACGCGAATGAAGTCCAGCTCCGAACCGTGGGTTGGCAACTTGGTGGATGCTCGGCTGTTTTATGAAGCAGTGTGTGCGTATTTTTACCAAGAGTATCAAGAATCTTTTCACTTGTTTTGTCGCGTCGTAAGAGAAGACTCAGATTGCATACGTGCGAGACAATGGCTGCGGTGGCTTCTGGCGACATGTGAATCTGCTCGGGTGAGGACAGCTCCGGCAGACCTCTGCTTGGAGAAAGACTCGGGAATCGTAGATTGGTGCGATTTCAGGAATGCTCCCGTGTTCGATATCGAGGTGGAATGTGTGTGCTTTGCTCACGAAGGTGAGTTCGAAAAGGCAAGAACGCTCGTGCAGAAACTCGAACGCGCATATCCAGACTATGGAAAGAGAAAATGTGAGTCGCATGTCGTCGAGAGCATTCGAAATGAGCAGAGAGTCGTGATGAGGAAAGAGCATGTCGCCTCAATGGGCAAGCGTTGGATCGAACAGGCTACGGATTTAAACTGACACTACGAACCGTAAGTGCGTCAAGAGATTGGCAGACATGGTTTTGAAGTCGTTTCCTTGGATGAAATGCAATGCGATTAACGTTGATAGGTTTCTGAACCTTCGACAGAAGATTTTCACTCATGCTCGGGTGCGGACCGTGTAGTGGCCGAGGAGACTGAGTTGTGTCGGAAACGGCGAACGAATTGCGTGATAAGTCGCGACGACTGTTGAGAGACGTGCATTCAACCGGATACGAAACAGTTCGGGCTGAACTAAAACGATTGATCGATAAGTCGAGAAAAGATCACGCTGATGATGTTTTTCTGATCCGCTTTCTATCCAATCAACTCTTGGTCGCCACAGCCTATTTCCTGGGACCGATTGAAGAAATGGAAGAGACTTTTCAGCACTGCGTGGCTGTGGGCCACAATACACCTTATGACCGATACTCCCAATTGCTCATTTTCGCTGCCTGGTGTGAAGATCAGGGTCATCCCAAGCGAGGGAGTGCATTGATTGAAGAAGCTAGTTTAATCGTAGGCAACAGTTTTGATAGCACTCGCGATGCGTTGGCAATCCAAGAGATGAGAGTCGAGATTGAAAAACACAGAGTTCGTATTGCTGCATTGGAAGGAGATTGACAGGCGGAGCAGACTGGCCCTATGTGACTGATTTGCATCAATAACTTTCCAGTCTCAGGGACTATTTGATTGAATCGTCCGCGAGCAAATGAGGCATTCCCACGCAATCGAGGGCATGGCACCCAGGCTGCGGGAATCCCCGACATTTATCATTATCTTTATGAATACAGTCCGGAGTTCCGGCTAGGTCGTGAATCAGGGAGCCATCTGCCGGGAGAGATTTCGCGATGACACAAGCTGTTGATGACAAAATCTCAGAGTATTATGCGTTGAAACCAACGGAGTACACATTGCTTGAGTCGCTCACGATACGTCAGGGATTCGGGGCAACTGGTATCATGCAACAGTCTTTGTCAATTGTGCTTTGCAAAGACAGTGGCGACTCCAACACAAAGCTCTCTCTGGACTTCATTGGCGTGAGACGATTAGAGATCAAACAGCCGGAGCTAAGTCAGATAACGCTTTCCCATGTTGAAATTCTACCGGGGTATAGCTTACCTCAAGTTGAGAGCGAGTATCTGGTTCGGGACCCAGAACAAGAGCGAATTCTCCGGTTTGAATGCGGGGATTTCGAGGCACGGATGCGATAGCATCTTTGCGTTTCCAGTCACTTCTGTATCACAATGTTCGCAGGCCGTGCCGGTTTGAATGGTTGGAGCTTCGCCGGTTGAGCAGGCTTCCACGGCTTGAACACCGGCACGACTGCTGGCGGCGGCTTGGGCTTCTTGCTCAAGTTCTTGTTGACGGCGGGATCCCGTGGCAACGGGTTCATCTTCGACAGGCCGATCACAGCATTCTTGTTGTAGAGCCAGAAGTAAGCGTAGGTCGGGCTATTGCCCGACGTTCTGGTATGTTGTGATACACCAGCATCATTGCGGGGCCTTTATGATTTTCCGGAAGCGTGCAAACTCTACGAAGGCAACCGCATGCAGGGGACGGAACTGAGGGAGGACACAGATTACCTGACCGATGCCTGGGACCACCGCAACCAACTGACCGAAGTAGCCGTGTATTTGAGGCTGGGTGGCACTTCGGAAAGTACTTGAGGGCACGGCACCCAGGCTGTGTACGATCGGAGAGGAAATGACGACTCGCCCCAACCAGCTATTGAACGTTCGGCTGTGATGCTTGATACTTGATGGTTCCGTGGTGCCCATTAGGAGAATTGCTATGAGAATGTTCTATTGCTGCCTATGTATGTTGCCATTTGTGTCAACTGCGGGTCGCTCAGTTTTGGCTCAGGAGAACGCACCCCCATCTCAGGCGTCTGAATTCCAGTTCAACGAAGAGAGGATGCAGCACGTTTTTGCAGAGCTTGAACGTGAGTCAAGCACCCCGCTTATCGAAGTTTCAACAGACGATGCTGTTAAGATTTGGGAAGTCTTGTGGAAACGGCGGCAAGTCGATTTTCCTCATTCGGGAATAGTCGAATTCGAATCAATCCGAAAAATTGACGATGACAGCACACCTGAACGAAGGGATCCCGTTGAGAACATTCCAGTCAGGCAAAAGTTCTACTTCGATGAAGATGGTTTTCGGTCCGACCGAGCATCGATCACATTGCAGGATGTTGAGGAAATCGCAGGTAGTGTGTATGCGAGACGTTACGACACTCGAAGATATATTTCAGCAATCGGAAATGAGAATACCATCGCTCATGAAGACGACACCGGACTTCCTCCAGTCGGAAATCTAAGAGCCAGCGCTGATTTTCAGATTTGCCCAACAACGCATTTGGGGTTCTGGCCGGGGTCATTCGCTACATGTCGATCGAAGCTCGCTTCTGAACTTCTACACAAACTCATCGAAAACAGCTTGGAAGTAAAAGTCGGGTTTGCTGACGAAGGAAAAGAGCAACCTTCCAGGCTCATCCTATTGTCAGACCGCGGGGCTATTTTGTCATACGAACTCGATCCTGAGCGTGATTTCATTCCCACGAAGGCTGTGGCGGTTTCATCGGATGAAATGTCCCGAACTTCAAGAAGCGAGAAGGCGATCTCTTGGAGAGAACACGTTGGAGTGGATCACAGCTGTTGGTTTCCTGAAGAGATTACGTACAAACACTGGGTTGATGGTGTACTAAGAGTTGATGAAGCTGTTACTACGGAGATTGTGCAGCTTTATTCTCCACTCCAAGATGAGATCTTTACGTGGGAATCACTCGGACTCGTCCCAGGTACAACCGTTGAGTTTAGAGGACGCGATGGACAACCGGAAATGAAGACATGGGACGGCGTTGATTTTGGTCCCTGGAATCCAAAGCTTCTCCAATAAGGGTCCAGTAGGCTGGGGCTTACAAATTATTGAGTGATGCGTGAACACCGATTGATTGAATCGTCCCCCAACCCGGGAGTCATGCCCACGCAAGCGAGGGCATGGCACCCGCGCGAAACAAAGTCATGATTTCTTCGAGTACCCTAAAACAGTTGTTTGTCGTCACCGCGACGCTCGTACTATTCGGACTGTTACTATTTGGCTATGGCATTGTGACATTTGACACTCCTCCCGTTGACATGCAGAAGTTCACAATGATTGCGGTTGGAATGCGTAAAGACGAAGTTGTTGAGTTGCTTGGAACTCCAGATAATCAACATGATTATGATACGTTATGGGAGTTCTCCCGTCCATTTTCCTGGCCGGTCGTCCTAATTTCCTTTGATGATGAAGGGAAGTGCATTGACAAGCATTATGACTACTAGAATTTTTCGAACGCTTTTGGTCAAAATATTCGGCCGACATCGAAGTTCATTGACAATCCAGATTTGACACTGGCTAAGAGGCTCGATTTCGGTCGAGCTTTGATGACCGGGTCAAGTGGCAAGCCCTGAAGAATGAAGAGCGCAGGACCTGGAAAGTTGAAATTTAATGTTCTTTCACGACATATCTAAAACGAGTCGTTATTTGCATTGTCTTGTTGGCGAACATAAGCTCTCCGTTCT